>JAFDZK010000203.1 GCA_018267005.1 Bacteroidota bacterium | reverse complement strand
CCCATTCCGAACAGAGAAGTTAAGCCCGCCAGAGCCGATGGTACTGCGGTAAAACGTGGGAGAGTAGGTCGGTGCCAAATTTTACTGAAAGCCCGTTGTTCTAACGAACACGGGCTTTCTTGTTTTTTGTCAATGGTCAATAGTCAATGGTCAATCCAAAAACATTCACTATTCACCATTGACTATTGACCATCGACTATGGACCCGCATCCGGCACTTCCTTGTCCTTCAGGCGCTTTTTCATCAACAACCGATTTATCCGGGGAAATAAAAAAGGGCAAGCGACCGATTTGCGTGCTTGCCCTTTTTGGCTCCCCTTATTGACGAAAGTTGCAGTTGGAATCCTATAATTGAATATACAATGTTAAATGTGAGAAAGCCTCCATCCCCTTTAAACATCAATATCCGACGATATTTAATATTATTAAAATATTGCAATTTGCTAATTTTCATTGATTTAATTGAAATTTGACTTTTAAATTTTCTTGACTTAGTATGGAAGCAGGTTTTTATAGTAATCCTATCGTCTTTTTAAAGAGAAATTTGGAGCGGGTTTTGAATCATACGACGGGGCGGTTGAGTGCGGAGGTAATGGATAGGATCGAGGCCGCAGGGATTGGGATAGTTTGGGATGATGTGTCTGAGTTGTTGGAATTCCCTAGGGCGGAGTTGGGGAGCCGGAACGTGATTTTGCAAGAGACGTTTTTGTCGTATTTGTGGTGTTGTTGTTATGTAGTCATTGCGTTGAGTGAGATGCAGTATAAAAAGGTCACGAAGGCCAAAGACGATGAATTGTGGGTGCGATTGAATGACGTGCGGGGATTTAAGAAGGCAATGTTGACGTTGGATTGGGCGCGAAGTTTAAAAAGGAAGCATAGGCGTTGGTTGAAGAAATGCGCGAGTCCGACGGGGCGGGGCAAATACATTGCCGGTACTAATAATTTGTTCGAAGCGGCGGGATTATATGTGGCCTTTCATGAGATCGGGCATTTGATTTACCATGCGGGGCGGGCGGATTTATTGGCTGCTTTAGGAAAACCGTATGCAGAGAGGAATGAGGAGGAGCGAAAGCTGATCTATGATGCGGAGGCGGAGGCGGATCAGTTTGCTTTTGATTGTTTGCGAGTTTCGACGGATCAGGAGGATGTGAGGTTTTTGAAATATTTGGGGGCGGTAGTGGCGCAGTTTTCCAGTTTTTTCTTGTTGGATGTGCCGGATGTGCGCGGGTTTAGTCATCCGGATATGGATACGCGTTTGCGGGCGGTGATCCGGCAGGTGGAGTTGAAGGAGGAATATCATCAAATTCATTTTAAGGCGCATTGCAGCGCGGGTTTGCAGCTCTTTATGGCGTTGACGGGAATACCTTTAGTCCCGGATGATCCAAATGAAGCGGATTTTGCGCAGTGGGAGGACTTGGAGGAATATATTTTCAGGAAAATTGCTGAGATCAAGGAACGGGCTAAGCAATATTACGGGCAGTAGAACCAGCGAAATACGCTTGAATGTCGGCGAGATTTTCGCCGTATTGTTCGAGGTAGTATTTTAGATGATAGATCTCAGTGTTTAAATCGGAATAGATTTTGGTATTCAGCTCGTATTTCGCTTTAAATTTTTTGTAATCCGGGTATTTTAAATTGAATTCTTCGTCAGTAAAGTCGGGATGATATTTTCCCTGTTTGTGCATTTCTTGCTGAATGCGCTGGCGCTCGTCATAGTAGGCTTTGTTTTCATCGTGTAGTTCGTGGTGCAACATTTTAAGACCGGTCATTCGCCGCTCTTTAGCTTCGAGCTCTGGTGTGATCCTTTCCACGGCAGCTTCAATTACGGGTATGATGTCGCGGTTGAGTTGTTCGATGGATTGGATGACAGCGTTAATGTTGGCGAAATGCGCATAACTGTTGATGTAGTCAATAAAGGCCAGGCTACCGGAAACTTTGTGCGCGCGAAAAGCAATCAGTTCTTCGCCTTTCAATTCAGTCCATTCGTGTTTGACAACAAAATGGTAGCCCGAGATAATAAATTCGAAACGATGGTTTGATACTACATTTTCCAGTTTTTTGACCAATTCCTGGCATTCATGCAGGATGTATCTTTTAATGAACTGCTCCTCGTTTTGGTGGTAGAGATTGCAGGCAGTTTTGACATAGTCCATTGCTTTGTACCAGTTTTCGTGTTGCGGCCAGTAGTTTTGTGAACAGTAGATAACCTCTTTTTGCTTGACGATCTGGTAGTGGACCCAATGGGTGAGTGGGACAATGTCGATGCCACGGAAATTAAGGCGGACACAAAAATGGGTGGCGCTACCGAAGCCGAAATTAGTTTGAAAAGTTGCTTTAAAATTGTCATTAAGCTGGTGCGTAAAATGGACCCAACCGATCATGCGATGGGAATAGGCCAAGATGTTTTCATCGGCCCTGCATTTTGCATAAGTATGGTGCAATTTGAAGGCGAGAACCATCAGGGTAAGTTCTTGAACTTTGTCATAAAATTGGCTTTCAAATATTTGATCTAAACGTTTTTCAGAGTTATCTTCCTGCCAAGCCGACCAAAGATCATTGCAAAATGTGCTGGGACGTTGTAGAATTGTTTTCAGAACAGGGTCGGCTTTGATCTCGTGATAAAGTTCGTTAGCCCGTTTTTGTGAGGCGTGCCGGATTGAAGTTTCTAAGCGGACGATCTCACCAGGGATGGGGTTTATCAGCGATTCATAATCAACGTACAGGTTGCCGTCCGGGCGCTTTTTGAGCACGCAAACCGCATTGGTATTGATCTCGTCCGGTCGGTAAAAAGGCATAGGCCAAAGATATTGCTTAGCTTGGCGGTATCAAAAGTTGCAGCCGTCACATTCACAACTCCAATCGATGTTTTAATAGGTGCCAGTAGGGTTTTAGGAGGATGTAAAAAAGAAAAGGAGGTCATTTCTGACCTCCTGTCCACCATGGCTCCTGAAGCTGGGCTCGAACCAGCGACCCTCTGATTAACAGTCAGATGCTCTAACCGGCTGAGCTATTCAGGAGTGCTTTCCGATTTCGAGAGTGCAAAAGTATGATTTATGCCTTAATTTCACAATATTTACGCGAAAATTTTAAAAATTAGTTTGAATGAGCCTTGTAGTTATTGGCACCGTGGCGTTTGACGCTATTGAAACCCCATTTGGTAAGACCGATAAAATTGTTGGCGGAGCTGCCACCTATGCCAGCCTTGCCGCATCTTATTTCTGCGATAAGGTGAAGATCGTGGCCGTCGTAGGCGACGATTTCCCCGAAAGCGAGATAGCCGATTTTGGCAACCACGGCATCGATACAGAAGGCTTACAGATAAAGCAAGGCGAGAAATCCTTTTTTTGGAGCGGCAGGTATCATGAAGATATGAACAGCCGCGATACGCTGGTTACGGAATTGAACGTGTTGGCTGATTTCGATCCGGTTATCCCGGAAAACTACCAGGATTGCCGATACCTGATGCTGGGTAACCTCACGCCGCAGGTACAGCAAACTGTGATCAGCAGATTGCGTCAGCGCCCCAGGCTGATCGTACTGGACACGATGAACTTCTGGATGGATGTAGCCCTGACCGACCTGCTGGATACATTAAAAATGATCGACGTGCTTACCATCAATGACGCCGAAGCCCGGCAGCTCTCAGGTGAGTATTCGCTGGTTAAGGCAGCCCAGAAAATATTGAAAATGGGTCCGAAATACCTGATCATAAAAAAAGGCGAACACGGGGCCTTACTTTTTGGCGAAGGCAAAATATTTTCGGCGCCCGCTCTCCCGCTCGAGGAAGTATTTGACCCCACAGGCGCCGGCGATACCTTTGCAGGAGGGTTTATTGGCTATATGGCTAAAGTAAGCACGGTAAACTTTCAAAATATGCGAAATGCGATTATTTACGGGTCGGCGTTAGCATCATTTTGTGTTGAAAAATTCGGCCCCGAAAAATTGAAGAAATTATCGCAGGCCGAAATAGCCGACCGGGTGCAGCAATTTGTCAGCCTGGCACAGTTTGAAATTTCATGAGGTAAGAGATTAAAAGTCCTGGATCAGAAACCAGGTTTTTTAATCAAATTTTCTGATTTCCAACCCCAGGTATGCGACTTCAAATAAGCCTTCCGATCGGATCGAAATGATCGAATACCCATTCGTCGTGCGGCGCGTCTGCCAGTTCGTGCGTAAGGTCCTGCCCTGCCCAGTGCTCATAGTGCCGCCCGCGCATCCATAAACGGCTGCGGCTAACGTCGTATATCAAACCTTTGTAGGCTATCCACACTTCGGGCTTGTCCTGTCCGTTACGCAAAGCCAGCTGCGAGCGGGTGTAAATAGGCAATTCACTCATCCGAAAAAATACATTGAATACTTAAGATATGGCATAGTTTTGTGCGGATTGGTCTGTGCCCATAAATGGTACATATAGGGTTTCGGAAACGCTTGTCGAAAGCACGTATGCCCTGGCTGAACGAAATACTATACTTTCGGGTGCTCAGTTTGCTGCATTCAACGCAGGTCTCGTCGTAAAGGTCCATCAGCCGCGCCGCAGTTTTTTGTCAAAAATACAAATTCGGCAGCTACGGCAATCAAATTGCTTACTTTGGTTTGGCAATGCGTAAAAACAAGTAAGTCATCGTTATTGGGGCGGCTTTGCGGATCTTTCAGCAGCTTCAGTGCTGGCCAAAAGCTGATATGAAATGGGGGTACTTGTAAACAAAAGACCCCGCGAATGCGGGGTCCCTGGCAGAAATATGTTGATTTACTGATTGTTTAATCTTCAGCATACACAGGGTTCTTTACCCCGTTGTCATAAGCTTTCAGGTTCTTCTTTAAAAGCTTACGTGCTACGTGTATGCGGGTCTTTACCGTTCCGATAGGTATTTGCAGGTGATCGGCAATCTCGTGGTACTTATGCCCGTCAAAATACATGGTAAAGGGTACGTAGTAATCCTCGGGCAACCTGTCGAGCGCTTTGCGGATATCATCCATCACAAATTTGGATTCCCCGTTGTTCTTAGTCGAGCTGAAAACCAGGTTCGGCGACGAAATTTCTTCCGATTTGGTTACGAACGTGCTCATCTTTACAAACCTGCGGTAGTTGTTGATGAACGTATTTTTCATGATGGTATATAACCAACCCTTAAGATTCGTACCTTCCTTAAACTTATTGTAATAAGTTATGGCTTTCAACATTGTATCCTGTACAAGATCGTTAGCATCGTCGGCATCACGTGTAAAGTGCAGCGCGTATGACCTCAGCGAAGTGGCCTGACGAAGAACCATGGTGTTAAACTCTATAGCTGTCATTCTTGGTTTCGTTTATAGGTTAATGTTTACGCTGTATACTAAACAAACTTAATACCGTTGTGCCGGGCAGGGTGACAAGGCCATGACAAAAGCACAAAAGAGATGACGGTGAGAAAGCTGTGACGGCTATTCGGAAATAACTATTAATATATTGAAAAACAATGTATTAATAGCGCAATATTATTATTTGGAGTGAGTTAGCCGCATGATACCAGCAGGACTTGGGTAAAAAAATAAACTTAAAAGAAAAATATTTAATCAATAATATTTACCTCTCGTTCAAGCAAAACGCCAAATTTAGTGTACACACTGTCTATGATTTGCGACGATAAGCTGTACACTTCTTCGCCCGTTGCTCCGCCATGGTTCACCAAAACCAGCGCCTGGTTTTTCCATGTTCCCGTATGGCCTACCACTTTTCCTTTCCAGCCGCACTGCTCAATAAGCCATCCGGCAGCCAGCTTTACGCGGCTTTCGGTCGCGGGATAACTTACTACATCCGGGAATTTTGAATAAACTGCTTCAAATTGATCGCTGCTGATGACCGGGTTTTTGAAGAAACTGCCCGCGTTGCCAATGGTCGACGGGTCGGGCAGCTTGGATACGCGGATATGCGACACCGCGCGCGAGACATCGGCAATTGTGGGATCAGTAATGTTCCGGTTAGCTAATTCCTGTTTGATGGCGCCGTATTCGAGGTTGAGGTGCGGAACAAGTGATAGGTGCAGCTTAACGGATGTAATAATGAATTGGCCTTTTAGTTCGTCTTTGAAAATACTCTCGCGGTAGCCGAACCTGCAGTCTTCTTTGGAAAACGTTCTGATCTGCCCGGTCGCTATCTCGAAAGCCCGGCAGCTTTTGAACACATCTTTCAACTCGACGCCATAGGCGCCGATATTCTGTATAGGCGACGCTCCCACCGAACCCGGTATCAGGCTCAGGTTCTCAATACCGGCATAGCCCCGGTTCACGGAATAGTTCACCAGGTCGTTCCAAACCTCGCCGGCGCCGGCCTCGACAAATACCTCGTTATGATTGATACGATGCTCGATGCCCCGGATATTGATGCGGACGATCAGCCCGTCAAAATCCGTTACCAGCAGCATATTACTGCCGCCGCCCAATACCAGGCGCTTTATGCTTTTCCATTGCGGGTCGAGGAATAATTCCGCCAGGTCTTCTTCATGTGCTATTTCGACAAAATACCTGGCCGAAACATCGATGCCGAAGGTGTTAAAGCTTTTGAGGGATACATTTTCCTGGATTTGCAGCATGGTTTTTAGAGGTCGGATGTCTGAAGTCGGATGTCAGATTTGTTCAGGTGCGAATTTCGGAATTTTAATTAGCATTATGTATGTCGGTTAAAATCCCTACATTCATTCCATAAACCGAGGTAAACCTTATGCGCGTGAAATCTAAGAACTCATTCATCCTGATCGCTCTGAGCCTGTACTGCCAGCAAGGCAGTTCCCAAACATTAAAAGAGCAGTTTACCCAGGCCTTTTCTAAAAACGATACGACAGCCGAAAAGAAGATACTCAGCGAGTGGAGCAAATCAGCGCATGACGATCCTGATCGTTACGTATATGCCTTTAACTATTATGCCAGGCGGGGCATGACCGAAGTAATGGCACTAACCAAACAACAGCCTGATTCAAAGTCATTTGTGTTGAAAGATAAAAACGGCCAGGTTGCCGGCTATTTGGGGAGTACGCTCAGTTTTAATCAACCGGTTATAGCAAAGGGGCTTGCGTGTATTGATTCGGCTATCGCGCTGTTTCCTAACAGGCTGGATATGCGTTTTGGTAAAGTATATTTATTGGGCAAAGTGGGAGACTACGACCAGTTTACCAGTGAGATCGTGAAAGATATTGATTATGGGCAAACTATAGGCAATAAGTGGCTATGGCGTGACGGCAAGCTGCTGGATGATCCCGAAAAATTTATGCTGTCAACTATCCAGAGTTATATCAGGCAACTTTATGGCGCCGGTGATAACGAAATGGGCAACATGCAGCTAATTGCTAAAGAAGTAACGAAGTTTTATCCCGATAACGTTGAGTGCCTCTCCGACTTGTCCATTACCTATATGCAAGGCAAAGAATACGACAAAGCGCTCGATTGCCTGATAAAAGCAGAAAAAATTGCCCCCCAGGATTATATCGTACTGAATAATATCGCGTACTGTTATGTTTTGAAAAAGGATAAACCTAATGCCATCAAGTATTACGAGCTGGTGAAGAAATATGGCCCCGATGAAGCAAAACAGGACGCCGATGAACGGATAAAGAAACTGAACAGCGAATAAAACAACCTGGCCGTCCCCCCGGGGGACAAAAAAATCAAATAGCCATCTGCGGCATATAACCGGCGCGAAAAGCGTTGACGGTAGATTTTGGTGTAAGCACCGTCACTAATTCCGATCCTTGTAACGCCTGTTGATCTGTATATCCAAAGGGTGACCATTCATATAATTTGCCTCCAGCGACCAAATAAGGCTTGTCATTCATTTCGATAAAAGCACCATCCGGAAGATCGCTTAGTTTGGCCTGGTATTTTACTTTGGCGCCATCGCGGTTCATCCGCTCGCAGTGCAAAATAGCGTCTATCTGTTGAATGGACGTTTTCTCATCAAAACCATATTCCGGGTTACCCTTCAGCCAGAAGGATTTGAAGCGTTGGTAATCCGCCCGGCGGCATTCAAAACAGGGCCGGTGCCCTGCCGTAAAAGAAGTTGCCTCGTCCATAAAGAACAGTTCGGTATAGCGGTTGGGCGCCATTACGGTTCTTTTTCTACCCCTGAACTGCAGCACACAAGTGATCCAGGCTTTCAGCTTATATGGCCGCAGCACGTGCTGATGCTCATCATGCAAAATGCCGCGGTTACCCATCCATGCGCCGCGTGCAGGAGTTTTGATCAGGTTGCCATATGGATCGACGCGATTTTGAAGCACGATTTTTTATTTCGAATTTATCGATGTATAAAATGCGAATGGATTTCTGTTTAGAGGCTCATCACATTTGTAGACAAACGCACCGCCTGTCCTTTCAAAAAACCCTTCACCGCCGATACTTAAATCCGAAATCCCAATTCCGAAATCCAAAATCAAA
>JAFDZK010000202.1 GCA_018267005.1 Bacteroidota bacterium | reverse complement strand
GTACGTTTTACGTAGTACGTTATACGTTTTTATGTTTTGGCAACTAATAACAGGTCATTTGTCAGCCGACCAAGCGCTAACAGGCCATCTGAGAAGAAGATAGACCATACCGTATCACAATATCATGCCGGTATTGTAAAAAGCTGGAAATCAATTTTTTAAAATGATCTACGAAAGGACTGCATTGTTCGCATCCGAACGGGGAGTGTACGGTTTTGTTACAATCGCGGCGGATGATCAAATTGTCCGCTTAATGGGGGTACGTTTTTGCGAGCTGATTGATATCTTTTACTTCTAGTATGGGCTTATCAAAACCATAAACCGCAGCATTGATCATCGCCAGGCCCAGGTCGCTTAGTCTGCTCACCGAATTTGGGGTTATCCTCCGCAGAATAGGATACAGCCAGGTAATATACTTGTAGTATTTGTTGGTATTCTTGAGGCCTGGGGTGGGGTGCATGTATCCCGGCCTGAAGTTGTATTCTTTTTTGAAAGGCAGTTTGGCAAGGTCGTTCTCGGTTTTGCCTTTTACACGAGCCCACATCATACGGCCTTTTTCGGTGCTGTCGGTGCTTGCCCCCGAGATATATTCGAAAACCATATGGGGGTTAACTTTTGCGAGTACTGTCGCAAAGCCCATGGTAAGTGTATAGGTCAGCTTATAATATTCAGTCTCTTTCATTCCTACCGACGAAACCCCAAGGCAAAAAAAGCAGGCATCATATCCCTTAAGCTGATCTTGAATTGGCGAAATATCAAAGAAATCCTTATGAATGATCTCTGTGAGCCTAGGATGCTGTATACCCGACTGCCTGCGGTTTACGATCAATACTTTATCGACCATAGGATGCTGCAGGCATTCGTGCAATACGCCTTCGCCCACCATACCGGTGGCCCCGGTAACAATAACCTTTAATTTTTGAGGCGTATCGGTCATCAAGTTCTTTATTTTACCTTCATTTCGTCCAGTATCGCCAATATTCTGTCAAGTTTTTCCACCTCGATGGCATTGAGCCGTTTTTGAAGTTCTTCAATCTCGGTCTTAGCTTCGCAATTGGTCTTATAATCTGCATCGGCCTGTGCGCGGTCACGCTGATTCTGGCGGTTCTGCGCCATCATGATAATAGGGGCGGCATAAGCGGCCTGGGTTGAAAAAACGAGGTTAAGCAAAATGTAAGGATATGGATCCCACCTTTTGGCGACGATAAGAACTACGTTCAGTATCATCCATGCGGCAACTATTAACGTTTGCCAGATAATAAAGCGCCATTACCCCATGCCATTGGCTACGCCGTCAGCGAGTCTTTGACCGAAGTTCAGCGATTCTTTGTGAAGCTCATGCCATGTTTTACCTTTTGCCATAAAATTTAAAAAAGTTTTAAGTGGTTTAAAGATAAACAAAAGCAAACCAATAGCCTGCGTAAAAAAAGAGTTTTGAAACGACCAATCGTTCAAAACTCTTTCTTGGGATACAATGACAAAAATATTAAGATACGTTAGTGATCGTCGTAGTCACGATGATAACGATAATCATCATGGTCATGGTCGTGATACCAATGACGATGGTGGTGATATTCATAATCCTCGCGAACTATACATCCGGATGTTACTGAAACGATGATGCTTGCTAAAAGCGCCAAGCCGACTATTTTCCTTTTCATGACTTTGCTGTTTAATTGTCAACCTGTTTTTGCGGTTGTTATAATTAAGATTGTATTTCTGCCAAAAGGATTAATGCGAATAGCACGTTCCGGTCAAATCTAATGGCTTTTTAATTCGAAGCAGTTTGGCATTATTTTTATCAACTTTGCACACTCGACTATGCAACAAGGCAAACTGCTGATCATTGACGACGAAGAGCGCCTGCGCAACCTGATGGCGCGGATACTCCAGTTGGAGGATTACGAGGTAATTACCGCCTCGGCAGGCAAGGAAGGGCTTAAAAAACTGCAGCACGAAACCGTAAACGTGGTATTAAGCGACGTGAAGCTGCCCGACTGCAACGGTATCGAGTTAACCGAACAGATCAAAAAAAACTGGCCGGCCACTGAGGTTATCGTATTGACGGCGTTCGGCACTATCAACGACGGTGTTAAAGCAATTAAAGCCGGCGCTTTCGATTATATCACCAAAGGCGACGATAATGAAAAGATCATCCCGCTGGTAAGCAAGGCAATGGATAAAGCCCTTTTGCAGCAACGGGTTGCAGAATTGGAAAACAAGCTGAACGATAAATTTGGATTCGACAGGATTATCGGTAAGTCTTCGGCTATTATCGATGCCATCAAACTCGCGCAAAAAGTAGCCCAAACTGGCACCACTGTTTTATTATTGGGCGAGACGGGCACCGGCAAAGAAGTATTTGCCGAAGCTATACACCAGGCGAGCGCCCGAAAAGGTAAGCCTTTCGTGGCCGTCAATTGCAGCGCTTTTACTAAGGAACTGCTGGAAAGCGAACTTTTTGGACACAAAGCCGGCTCGTTCACCGGCGCGACGAAGGATAAAAAAGGGCTCTTCGAGGAGGCCAACGGCGGAACCATATTCCTGGATGAAATGGGTGAGCTTGACCCTGAGTTGCAGGCAAAGCTGTTGCGCGTGCTCGAGTCGCAGGAGTTTTTGAAAGTGGGCGACACCAGGCCTACGAAAGTAAATGTGCGTGTGCTGGCTGCGACCAACCGCGATCTGCAAGCCGAGATCGAAACCAATCATTTCCGCTCCGACCTGTATTATCGTCTCTCGGTTTTCCAGATCACATTGCCTGCCCTGCGTGAACGAAAAAAGGATATACCGCTGCTGGCCGGATATTTTATGCATTATTTCGCAGCCAAAGTAAAGAAACCGGTTAATAAGATGTCGCCGGGCTTTATCGAAAAGCTGGAGACCTATTACTGGCCTGGAAATATACGCGAGTTGAAGAACGTTATTGAACGGGCTACTATCCTGTGCGACAGCAACGAGTTGGATGAAACCCTGCTGCCCTACGAAATACAAACTATACAGCCTCCGCGCGCAAACCACACGCTTTCTGCCTTCGATCTTGCTTCTGTCGAAAAACTGCATATCCAGCGCGTTTTGAATCATACTCACGGCAATCGCGCGGACGCCGCCAGGCTCCTGAATATTGGAATTGCGACACTTTACCGGAAGTTAAAGGAATACGGATTGGAATGATATGAATTCGGATTGCGACGCCAAATTCGGAACGGTGTAAGCCGTCAGGATCATGGCAATCTTTAAATCCGCTTAATCGTGTTCAAGACATTTATTCTATATTTACCCTAACCAATTAAACCATTTATGAGCTCACGCAGAGAATTCCTGCAGAAGTCGGCCATGCTGGCCGGCAGCGCTATGCTGGCTTCGGCTATTGATAACCGCGCATTCGCAGTATTTAAAAGCCGGGTGATGCCTTCCGATCAACTGAATATCGGTGCGATAGGCATCAACGGCATGGGCTGGACGGATACGATGTCGGCACTGAAAATTCCGGGCGTAAACCTGGTGGCCGTTTGTGATGTGGATAAGAATGTGATAGACCGCCGCATGGCCGATCTTACTAAAGCCGGGTACGATGCTTCAAAAGTTCGCCGTTACGACAATTACCGGGCGCTGCTCGATCAGAAAGATATCGATGCGGTGATTATCGGTACGCCCGACCACTGGCATGCCCTGATCATGATGCATGCCTGCGAGGCGGGAAAGGATGTTTACGTAGAAAAACCCGTAGGCAATTCCATTGGCGAGTGCGAGGCTATGGTCAAAGCGCAGCGGCGCTATAATCGCGTGGTGCAGGCCGGGCAATGGCAGCGCAGCCAGCAACATTTTAAAGATGCGGTCGATTTCGTGCAAAGCGGGCAGTTGGGTAACATCCGTACGGTAAAAGTTTGGTGCTATTTGAGCTGGGCAAGACCGGCAGCCGTAATTCCCGACAGCGCGCCGCCACGGGGCGTTAACTATGCCGGTTGGCTTGGCCCGGCCAGGACGGTTCCGTTTAACGCGAATCGGTTTCATTTTAATTTCCGGTGGTTTTGGGACTATGCCGGCGGCCTGATGACCGACTGGGGCGTGCACTTGCTGGATTATGGTTTGCTCGGCATGAAGTCGCCGACGCCCAAATCGGTTTCCGCGGCGGGCGGGCGGTTCGCCTATCCCGACCTGTTTGAAGAAACACCCGATACGCTGACCACCGTTTACGAATTTGACGGCTTCAACATGGTTTGGGATTCAGCCTTAGGTATCGACAATGGTTCGTACGGCCGGCAGCATGGTATCGCTTATATCGGCAACAACGGAACGTTGATTTTGAACCGCGAAGGCTGGGAAGTGATCGAAGAAAGCGCCAATAAGAACAAAGTGAGCAAGCCTTATGCGAAAGTCTCCGACGATGGCGTAGACAAACATTGGGAGAATTTTGTAAGTGTCGTCAAATCGCGTAAAATGGACGACTTGCATTGCCCCATCCAAGCTGGCGCCCAGGTCGCCACCCTGGCGCAAATGGGTAATATCGCTTATCGGAGCGGACAAAAGCTGCATTGGAACGCCGCCTCCAATTCGTTTACCGATAATGCCATAAACAAGCAGCACCTGATGAAGGAGTACCACAATGGCTACAAACTGCCAAATGTATAACTGGCAGCCCAGTAAATAATTAGCAGGTATAACACCCGCTTTTTGTATTTTTTTCCTGCGATTTCATTAAAAAAATTTGAAGAAGTGTTCCTTTTGGTGGCTGTTTCTTAATTCCAGGTAGATTTTGACCGGTTTTCCGGCCTTTTTTTAATTTCGATTACTCAAATAGTTGCCTTTTCGACTGTTCGATAAATTTTTTTCCAGTTATCCCGTTGTTTTTTTTGTGAATTATGAACCCGCTAATTTTTTTAATACACATACCAAGGTTTGAATGGTTGTTTTCTTCGAATCGTTGCTTTTATAATTTTATAAAAATGGTAATTTAATTGATGTTATGGGCTTGTATTTTTAAAGTATTCTATTGTCAAGGTATCTTATTTATAAATTTTTTAAAAAACCTTATGTAATCTCAATCCGTATTAACTACATTTGGCGCAGTTTTTGGTTACACTAACCGGGCTTTTATAAGCACACGGAATAAGGATAAAAAATTACCCCGGTACGGTTTTGAACAGCCCATACCGGTTTATGATTAAATAAGATGCTTACCACGATTTTAGAAATTGCCGCTTTGCTTGCCATCATTATTTTGCCGATGGCGGGCCCAAAAAGGAAAACAAATAAAGTGTTTAAGATCGACAGGGACGTTACCCATGCGCATTATGCCATTGACGAAGACGGTAACCTGGTCGAACTCCATGGCCGCGAACTATCGCGCCACGAACATTGATTCTCTCTTTTCTCAATTAAAACTGAACGAAGCCTCCTGTCTTTTAGGGAGGCTTTTCTATTTGAGCCCGCCCGGGGCCGTCCCGGTCCGGGAATACTTTTAATATTAAGGTTTATTTGGCTTTAAACAGACTCATTAAGAATTTTTCATACAATATGAATTTCTCATTTTGATAAAATCCTATCAAAATGAGAGCAACAGTTATCCTTTCCGTATACCGCAAAAAAAATAAAACGTCTTTTTTTCTGCTTTAATCACTGCTTTTGTTGAGAATCCCGCCCGGGGCACCATTTTCGCAAATGCCGGTTCAGCAGCGACATGAAGTACAAACGGCGTGAAATAAAAAATACAGCTAAAGAAATATTCCTCATCGCCTTGTTCTGGCTTGCCGCCGCTGCCCTGGTCTACATGGCTTACCTAAAAATCAAAGCGCTGTGATTCATCGGCTATGCGACAAAGTTCTTACCAAAAATTAAAAGTATGTTAACCATTTATCTCTTTGCGGCCATCATCGTTATGTGCTGGCTCTCATTCAAAGCAATCGACTGGTTCGAAAAAATCTAAAATCATGATCGCATTATTCATCACATCCATTGCGGTTTTCATATACATGGTATATGTACTGCTTAAACCAGAAAAATTTTAAACGAAAACTATGAACGCCGAACTAACTGGAATAATTGTAACGTTTGCCATCGCGCTCACCTTAGCGATCCTGCTGGGGAAGTACATGGCAAAAATGTATGCAGAGGAGAAGGTATGGACCGACTTCCTGAAGCCGCTTGAAAATATAATGTTCAAGCTGTCGGGCATCAACCCCAATGCACCTATGAACTGGAAGCAGTTCCTGAAGGCCATGATGACCATCAACATTGTGTGGGTATTATATGGCTTTTTTGTATTAATCTACCAGGATAAGCTCCCGATGAACCCCGACGGCAACCCCGGCATGACGGCTGACCTCTCGTTTAACACGATCATCAGCTTTTTGGCCAATTGTAACCTGCAGGACTATTCGGGCGAGACCGGCGCAACCTATCTTACCCAGCATTTTATCTTCATGTTCCTGCACTTCACCAGTGCCGCAACAGGTATAGCCTGTGCGGTCGCGGTTTTCAAAGCGTTCAGGGACAAGACTACGACCGACCTCGGCAACTTCTGGAATTATTTTGTAAAGTCAATCACCCGCGTATTGCTGCCTATATCGGTAGTGATCGCTTTGATCCTCACCTTCAACGGTACGCCGAGCAGTTACGCTGGTAAAGATAAGTTTATCTCGCTACAGGGCGATACGGTGACTTTGTCACGCGGCCCCGCGGCACAAATGATCGCTATTAAGCACCTCGGCACCAACGGCGGAGGCTGGTTCGGCGCGAACTCGGCGCACCCATTCGAGAACCCGAATTACTTTACCAATATCACCGAAATAACCTCACAGTTCATTATTCCTGTAGGTATGGTTATCGCGTTTGGTTTCTTCATCCGCAGGAGAAAGTTAGGTTGGGTGATATTCGGCGTAATGCTTGCGGGTACGCTGATGCTCATGATCCCGTCGATTGTGGGTGAGGTTGGCGGCAACCCGGAAATTGCGAAGATGGGCGTAACGCAGGCGACCGGCTCGATGGAGGGTAAAGAGGTCCGCTTTGGACCTGCCGCGACAGCTTACTGGAGCACCTTGACGACGGTGACTTCTACAGGCTCCGTAAACGGCATGCACGATAGCATGATGCCATTGACCGGCTGCTGGGAATTGCTGGCTATGATGATCAACGGTTTCTTTGGCGGCGATGGCGTGGGTTTTATGAATTATTTTATCTATCTCATCATAGCTGTTTTCATCTCAGGCCTCATGGTCGGTCGAACACCCGAGTTCCTGGGACATAAGGTAGAGGCCAAGGAAGTAAAGATCGCGGCTATTATAACCCTTCTAAGTCCATTCATCATCAAAGTGGGTACGGCGCTGGCCTGTTACATATTTTATACCTATCCCAATGCCGATTGGGCGGTGAAACCGTCCGCCTGGCTGAATAACCCGGGTTTCCATGGCTTTTCGGAGATGCTTTATCAATATACTTCGGCTAACGCCAACAACGGTTCCGGTTTTGAAGGCCTGGCCGATAATAACATATTCTGGAACGTAACCGCTGCTGTGGCGATATTTTTTGGCAGGTTTTTGCCGATGATAGGGCCTGTAGCAATATCCGGCCTGCTGGCGCAGAAGAAATTCGTGCCTGAAGCTGGCGGTACGCTGAGGACGGATACCGTAACATTCGGAGTAATGACTTTCGCGGTCATTATCATCCTGAACGCCTTGTCCTATTTTCCGGCGCTAGCCCTGGGCCCGTTGGCAGAATATTTTTCAATGCTTAAGCACTAATTGACAATGAAGAATCAATCCAATAAATTATTTGAACCTGCCCTCGTAAGGACAGCGCTCAAAGAATCATTCATAAAACTTAACCCGCGGGTAATGATTCATAATCCGGTGATGTTCACCGTGGAGATCGGTACGCTGGTGATGCTGATCGTGAGCTATTACTCCTTTTCGCATACCGACCAGGGCTCGCTCAGTTACAATTTCAGCATATTTATTATCCTGTTATTAACGGTGCTGTTTGCCAACTTTGCGGAAGCGATTGCCGAAGCGCGCGGTAAGGCACAGGCCGACAGCCTGCGCAAAACCCGTGAGGAAACGCCCGCGAAAATACTGCTGGGCAACGGCTCGCTCGTTACCAAATCGTCGAGCGAATTGCGTAAGGGTGATGTTTTCGTCTGTACGGTGGGCGATACTATACCAACCGACGGCGAGATCATCGAAGGTATCGCTACGATAGACGAGTCGGCCATTACAGGCGAATCAGCCCCGGTGATCCGCGAAGCCGGCGGCGATAAATCGTCGGTTACCGGCGGTACAAAAGTATTGTCGGACAATATTAAAGTGTTGGTAACCACGCAACCGGGTGAAAGCTTTCTGGATAAGATGATCGCGTTGGTGGAAGGTGCATCGCGCCAGAAAACGCCTAATGAGATCGCGTTGACGATCCTGCTGGCCAGCTTTACCCTGATAT
>JAFDZK010000201.1 GCA_018267005.1 Bacteroidota bacterium | reverse complement strand
ATATATCCATGCCGTTCTCCACACCCAGTTCATCAAATACATTATTTAAGTCGTCCTCCATTTCAGTGCGCTGGCGAAGCGTTAATTTAAGTTCCCTGCGCTCGGAAAGTACACGAAACAATTTATCGGCAACGGCGTCGACCTGCTCAGGCTCCATGCGTATAGCAATCACCGACTTAAAATCGTGCGGCTGAAGCTGCAGGTGTTTCAGCAGCGAATCCGAATCGCGCACGATGGCCGACGCCGGGTTATTCAGCTCGTGCGCTAAACCGGCCGACAGCTTGCCCAGCGCCATCATTTTCTCGTTCTGCTGCTGCAGGGCGGTAAAGTTACGCACACGGTTGGTCATCACATGCACCAGCGCCTGGGTCAGCTCGAACTGCGTTTTGATCATCTCATTGATCTGCGTTGTATCGAACGACATGATCTGTGTTTCGCCCACGGCCTGGCTGTCGACCGTGGCCACTTTCGCCCTTGAAAAAGGAAGGTAACCGGTAATGCTTCCGGGTCCTGACGAAGATATCTCGCGCGTACTGCCGTTTTGCGTCATCATCAGCCGTAAGCCTCCGCTAATGATAAAATGTGGCCCGGCTATGGGCTTGCCCTTAACCGTCAGTTGGTCGCCTGCAGCATACATGCGGCAATCGCTGCGGTCTATCAGCCATTGTAACTGGTCGTCGGGAACATCCTTCAAATCCTCGAAGGTTTTAAGCAAAGCCGGTGTACATTCGATCATGCCTTAAAATTAGGCAAATTGAAACTACGGGTGAAAGTATTTAATTTGATTTCGGTTAAATTTGAGTACGGAACATCACGGAACACAGAGGTAGAATGAAACAGAAAGTAGCGCTGGTACTGTCGGGCGGCGGCGCCCGGGGCATGGCCCATATCGGCGTCATCGAAGAGCTTGAGAGCCGTGGTTACCAAATAGCCGCGATAGCAGGCACATCCATGGGCGCGTTGGTGGGCGGCGTTTACGCGCTTGGCAAAATGGACGTATACAAGGAATGGCTGTGTACGCTCGATAAAATGAAGGTGTTTAGCATGGTCGATTTTACACTTAGCGGCGAAGGTCTGCTGCGCGGCGATCGCATTTTTCATATCATGCGCGAGTTGATGGACGATAAGAATATCGAAGAACTTGACATACCTTTCGCGGCCATCTCGGCCGATATTCTGAACCGCAGGGAAGTGGTTTTTAATAAAGGCAGCGTAATGGAGGCTATCCGGGCGTCGATAGCCATACCTACGGTTTTTACGCCTGTCCGTACCGAAGACGGGCTGCTTGTAGACGGCGGCGTGGTCAATAACCTGCCTATCGATCATGTGCAGCGCAGCCCGGATGATATTTTAGTAGTAGTTGACGTTAACGCTCCTATACCCGTTGAAGAACCCGAAATACATCCGGAGGTACGCGAACACAGGCATTCGCGCTATCGGGAGAAGGTGAAGGAGTTTTACGATCACCTGTTCCACCTGCACCCGGGCGACCACGAGCATAAATTCAACTATTTTGATGTGATCAACAAGACTATCAACATGATCACATACCACAGCGGCGAACGGCTGCTGGAAAAATATTCACCCGATATCCTGGTCAGGGTGTCGCATGAAAGCTGTGGCACCTACGATTTTTACAAGGCGGAGGAAGTGATAGAACTCGGCAGATGTTCGGCCGCGAAAAGCCTGGCGGCGTACAAGAGTAAAGGGAAAATAAACGTTCAGGAATAGACGCTTATTCCTTACTCAAACCCATCATAAACCGCACAAACTTCCCGTCGTCGTACCTGGCCCGGTTTTCTTCCTTAAAAGCAATCTCTCCCTTTTTGTTAATGACAAAAGTGGTTGGTATCATATCGGGCCAAAAGTCGCCCGTGTATTTTGTGGGGCCGTAAACCGGCAGCAGGTAACCCCGGTGCTGCAGCATGGCCGACGATCGCGGCAGGTTATTATCCACATCGACGGTGATGAACACGATATTGGGATCATTCTTCAGCTTGCGGTACAGGTTATCAACTGATGGCAGTTCGGCCAGGCAGGGCGGGCACCAAACGGCCCAGAAGTTTACAAAAACTACCTTTCCCTTTAATTGCGCCAGGTCGGTAACGGCGCCATTGATGTTTTGTATGTGCAATGCCGGCTCGGGCTGCAGTTGTTCGCCCGGTTTTACCGCAGGAACGTGCGGCTTATAAAAACCTGCCCATAGAAAGGCCATAATGATCCAGCTTTTTACCCGCGGGCTCGACAGGTAAGCGATAATGAAAAGGATCATCATCGCTGAAAATATCTTGTCGTAAGGGAGCTTTTTCAGATTCACGATCAAATATACCTGATTCTAAGCAGTAACACGCAGGCAGCGCCAAACGGGGACGGCTGTCGCTGCCCCGATAACGGGCGCGACAAGATATATCCATAATGACGCCAAATGCCCCGATACAACGGCGGGAGCCAGCGACCGGGCGGGATTCATGGAGGCCCCGCAGATCGGCCCGGCAAACATAGCCTCGAGGCCAACGACGGCGCCGATGGCCAGCCCGGCGAACATGCCCTGTTCCTTGCTGCCGTGCGCGACGTTGAAGATAACCAGCATCAGGAAAAAAGTGAGGATAAACTCGAGTATGAAAGATTGCACTGCGCTTCCTGCGGGCAATGTGGCGCCGAGCAGATCGTTGGCAGGAAAAAGTAACCTGAGCGTTGCGCTTGCCGCGATGGCCCCGGCAACCTGGCTGACAATGTAGAGGGGCACCTGCCTGAACGGAAATTTGCGGCCGATGGCAAAAGCTATGCTGACAGCCGGGTTAAGATGAGCGCCGGAAATTTCACCGAATGTATAGATCATGCTCATGACGATCAGTCCGAAGGTAATGGCCACGCCGGCATGGGTAACGCCGCCGTGTGTCTGCTGGTCGATAACGATGGCGCCGGTACCTGCGAAAACCAGTCCGAAGGTACCCAAGAACTCAGCCAGGTGTTTTTTCATGCTTATTGCTCAGCCAAAAGTCGCTGTCCTTCGCATCGCCGATAAATGATAAGATCGTTGCCTTTATCTCATCTCTTACCGACCTGGTTTTTGCCAATTTTTCTTCTTCGGTGCCGGTAAAGGACGACGGGTCGGCGAATGACCATCCTAACCGCTTTACCAGGCCCGGAAAAATAGGACATGATTCAGCGCTTGCAGCATCGCAAACGGTGATCACAGCATTATAACGTCGGCCTTGTTTGAACAGGTCAAAAACACTCTTCGTTTCATTTTTGCTAAGGTCGATGCCAATCTCCTGCATCACTTTTACAACGATGGGGTTAAGCATGCCCGGTTCCAAACCCGCGCTTTCGGCGTAAAAATCGTCTCCGCCGAGTTGATTTAAAAAGGCTTCAGCAATCTGGCTCCTGGCCGAATTGTGAATGCAAACGAACAAAACGTCTCTTGTCATAATACTGTTGGTTAATGGTTGCTAATTTTTCCTACTGGTCTAAATGTGCTTCCACGAAATCTTTACTATAGACTTTGATCATATCCCTTACCCGCCTGAATTCGTCCATCACCTCATCAGGGCTGCCCGTGGCTTTGGCTGGGTCGGGGAAGTTATGGTGAAAGCGCTTGAAGTTGCCGGGCAGGTACGGGCAGTTTTCATTCGCGTTGTCGCAAACGGTGATCATATAGTCGAACGGAACGCCGGTGTATTCATCAACGTTGTTCGAAGTGTGGCGGGATATATCGATACCATCCTCGGCCATTACCTGTATGGCTTTCGGATTTACGCCGTGCGTTTCGATGCCGGCGCTGTAAATTTTGGCGTTATCGCCGGCATAGTGTCGCAGATAGCCCTCGGCCATCTGGCTGCGGCAACTGTTGCCGGTGCAGAGTACAAGTATATTTTTCATATGCAGAATCAATTGCAGCAATCGCCCGAACAGCAGGTTTTTTCGGCAGGCTTATCAGCGTAAACCGTTATGCTGAATATGCCCGTTTGGCTCGATCTGTAGTTGCTCAATTCAGCTTCGTCCAGGTAATTCGAAAGTATATCGTCGGGTATAACGATCGGTTTTTCTTTTTGAACGGTTATGTTTTTGAACCCGGTTGTTTTGATCAGTTCAAGATACACCTCTTTTTGCACAGCACCCGAAACACATCCGGCATACATTTCGGCGGCGTTTTTCAATTGCGGCGGGAGATCGCCAACTAAAACCACATCCGAAATGCTGAAGTGACCACCCGGCTTTAGCACACGATAAATATCTTTAAAAACAGCGTATTTGTCGGGCACCAGGTTCAATACACAGTTGCTGATCACCACATCGGCCACCTGCGATGTTACGGGCATCTTTTCTATATCCCCAAACCTGAACTCGACATTGTTCAATCCCAGTTTTTCGGCATTCGCGCGCGCCTTGCTGATCATCGCCTCGGTAAAATCGATCCCGATGACTTTACCTGTTTCGCCTGTCTCGTTCCTGGCGACAAAGCAATCGTTGCCCGCCCCCGAACCCAGGTCGATCACCACATCGCCTTTTTGTATCATGGCAAACTGTGTCGGTAAACCGCAACCAAGGCCCAGGTCTGCATCCTCCATGTAGCCCTCCAGTTTGGTATAATCGTCGCTCATGATATTATAAACTTCGGTTGAACAGCAGCCCGAACCGCAGCAGCTTGCCTGGTTGGTTTCTTTGTCCTGCAAAGCTATCTCGCTGTATTTTTGCCTCACCTGCTCTTTTAGCTGGTCGTTTGTCTGTGTATTCATTGTAATATTGCGATTAATATAGATAAAATTTTTTTAACAACATTTTGCCTGCCCGGCGTACGACGACATAAACCCGTCCAACTGCTGCTTCAAAAGCTCCCACGAGGCGGGCTCGATGCAGTAACAGGTGCTTACGCCTTCGATGGTTCCTTGTATCAAGCCCACGTTTTTTAGTTCTTTCAGGTGCTGCGATATAGTCGCCTGGGCCAATCCCAGCTCGTCCACCAGGCTGCCGCAAACGCAGGCATTGGTTTTGATCAGGTGCTGCAAAATAGCTATACGCGCCGGATGGGCCATAGCTTTCAGCATGGCAGCCAGGCGGTTTTGCTCGGCAGTAAATATTTCTGTTTTGGTTGCACCCATAAATCAATCGCAATATTACGATTAATTGGGTAAAATCAAAAATAATGTTGACAAATTTTTCGACTGCAATTTACGGGGATCTTATCTGGCTGTTTTAGCGATCGTTTTTTTGCCCGACAATAAACGCGCTGTGATCACTTCCTTTATGAGTAATAAGACGGTCATCAGGTAAATATTGTACAGGTGCGAAGTATCTTCGATGTTGGTTTTGGATACTTTACTATAGTACAGGATCAGTATAAAAATGCTGAGCGGAAGCAGCAGGTAATCGGCGAGCATGGAATACAAAAGCTGTTTGGTTTTGCCTTTTTCGTATAGGCCCAGCACAAAGTTGTTGACGAAATAGCAAAAGAGCGTATAAATGACCAGCAATAGAGCAAGTTCAGTAGTGTAGCTTTCCGGCGCAACATAGTATACTTTGGTTAAGTGCTTAACCAGGAATGGCAGCCAGAATTTATTGGTTGAATAAATGAGGAGGCCAAAAAACAAGCCCAAACCGATAAGGTGAAGCAGGTATCTGAGTACATTGGATGCAGCGGTATTGCTCTTTACAGTTTTTTGCATCTTCAAACATAACGATTTGCCCATAATTTCAATATAAGGGGCACAAAAATTGTAAAAAATGGCGGCAGGCCGGTGCACAACTTTACATGGTTAAAATAAAATACTGGTTTTACCACAATTAACCAACCTTTGGGGGCCTTATGGCGTATAAAAGCGCAGAAAAACACCCTTTGAATTAATTATACTGTTTGTGGAGTTAACTGAATCTGCGGAAATTTTGAAGCTGATCATTGACGGTACCAACGCAGGGATATGGGATTGGGATTTTGAGAGCGGCGAGGTATACTGGTCAGAAAACTTTTATGGCTTGCTTGGCTATAAGCAGGGCGATATACCTGCAAGAATCGAGACCTTTTATGAATTGCTTCACCCCGAAGACAAAATGCCTGTTGCCCAGGCGCTGAATGCACACCTTAAGTATGGCGAGCCATACCGCGTTGTGGCGCGACTGAAAACCAAACAGGCTAAATACAAGTATTTCGAATGTACCGGCAAGGCCGTATTTGAGGACGGCAAAGCCATCCGCATGGCCGGTTGCAATATCGATATCCACGAGCGTAAGGTTTTGGAAAACAAACTGGCCGAGAGTGAGTACCTCTTGTCTGAAGCGGGCCGCCTGGCGCGCATGGGAGGCTGGGAATATAACTTGCTGACGAACAAAAGTATCTGGTCGAAAACCGTTTTTGATATTTACGAACTGCCTTACGACCATAACCTGGAATTTGACAATCCCTACAGCTACTTTCTGCCTCCTTACGACGAGATGATGAAAAAGGCCGTAGAAGAAACCGCGGCCCATGGTATTATATGGGACCTGGAGTTGCAAATGCTGACGGAGAGGGGCAAGGTAATATGGGTGAGGTCGTATGGTGAGCCGGTATATGGGCGCAGCGGTGCGGTGGAAAAGCTGCGCGGCGTATTTATGGATATTGAAAAATATAAGACCAACGAGATAGCGCTGAACAACTCCATCGATGTGATGACGCAGAATAACCTGCAGCTAAAGAATTTTACGCATATCCTGTCGCACAACATTCGCAACCATGCCAATAACATTTCGCTGCTGACCTCGTTCGTCGACACTGCCGCCCTGGACGAAGAGAATGCCGACCTGATCCAGCGTATCGTGAAAGTTTCGCAGGGACTCAATTCAACCCTGGACGATCTTTCCGAGGCCATACGCATACAGGAATCCGAACTGATATCGGATACCCTCAAATTTGAAGAGGTGATCAATGGTGTGCTGGATGTATTGGGAACCGACCTCGAGGCCAACGAAACCACGGTGAAAAAGGAGCTTTGGACCGAACAGGTGGCCTTCCCGCGCCTGTACTTAGAAAGCATCATCATGAACCTGGTAACCAACGCGGTGAAATACCGCAAACCGGATGTGCCGCCGGTTATCACGCTACGTACGTATACCA
Organism: Bacteroidota bacterium; assembly: GCA_018267005.1. Taxonomy (GTDB): domain Bacteria; phylum Bacteroidota; class Bacteroidia; order Sphingobacteriales; family Sphingobacteriaceae; genus Mucilaginibacter. The sequence goes on along the minus strand of JAFDZK010000201.1, from coordinate 1,339 downwards.
ACCATGCGGGATCGGTTGTACTGGAGTGCCAGGACAATGGAATAGGCATCGACCTGGAAATACACGGCAAAAAGATATTCGGCTTGTATAAAACCTTCCATGACCGCAAGGACGCGCATGGCGTGGGGCTTTTCCTTAGCAAAACACAGGTGGAATCACAGGGCGGCCAGATCAGCGTGGAAAGCGAACCCAACCTGGGCAGCACTTTCCGGGTGACATTTAAGGCCCGGAATTGAAAACCCACTCTTCAATCATCCCCGGTTACTATGCTTCCGCGATAGTCGGTTTTAAAGTTGATCACCTTTACAGCCTGGTTGTCTTTGCCGTAAATGATAACGGAGTATTTTGTTCCCAGGGCCAGGTTAAGCACGTAATTCTTATTCAGTCCGAAACCTTCGGCCACCATGTAGCCCGGATTTGGCCGGTTAAAGTAAATGGTATAATTCCCTTTTTGGTCGCCGTAGTTCAGGAATGTCACTTCTTTGTTGTTGCCATCTATAACTACCCTGTGAAAGGGTTCGTTGCGTGATACAATGGCTTTGTTTTCTTTATCGATGTAATACGGTTCTTTATTTATACAGGAAGTTATGCCCAATAGCAGCAGTAAGGCAAAGGCGGGTACGATGTTTCGCATTCTTAGAAATCTTTTAACCAATTTACATAATCTGTTTTCTTTTTTGGCGAAATAAAAAACAAATCTTAGATTGCGTCAAACCGACACATTGCTATTTCCCGTTTTATGAGAAAACAAGCCCGGATAGCTGTTTGCGCATTGTTGCTGGCAGCGCCAGTTTTATTGTATTCATTCATCATCAAGAAAGACGCTGCACCTGCGTTGACAGAAGCCAAAACCGAGGCCGGTATGGTTTCGGGTGTAACTGATGGTAATATCACGGCTTTTAAAGGCATCCCGTTTGCCGCTCCGCCCGTCGGCGACCTGCGCTGGAAGGCCCCGCAGCCGGTTAAGCACTGGAACGGTGTAAAAAGATGTGATGCGTTTGGCCCGAGCCCCATGCAAGCCAAGCCAACGCCGTTTATGGTTTATACTTCTGAATTTTTGATACCTGAACAGCCCATCAGCGAGGACTGCCTGTACCTGAACGTGTGGACCGGCGCAAAAAGCGCTGCCGAGAAACGAGGCGTTTTCGTGTACATCTACGGCGGCGGTTTTACCAGCGGCGGCAGCGCATGCGCCATTTACGATGGTGAGGCGATGGCCAAGAAGGGCATCATCTTCGTTTCGATCAACTACAGGGTAGGGGTGTTCGGATTTTTCGCGCATCCTGAACTGACCAAAGAATCAAACGGGATGGCTTCGGGGAATTACGGCCTGCTCGAC
>JAFDZK010000200.1 GCA_018267005.1 Bacteroidota bacterium | reverse complement strand
CAGGTGTGCAAATATGCAGATATGCAAATGTGCAAATGCATAGCAAATAAAACAAACGCAGCCATTGATCTATTTATTTTGCATGGATTGGCATATCGGGTGTTCTGGTTTTCATTATAAGGACTGGCGGGGCGTTTTCTACCCCGAGAAACTTGCCATGAAGAATTGGTTCGATTATTACTGCCAGCATTTTAAAACGCTTGAACTGAATGTTACCTTTTATCGCTTTCCCCGATTGCCGTTCCTCCAAAATTGGTATCAGAAGGCTCCGGCCGATTTCCGTTTTTCGGTAAAAGCGCCGAAAGCCATTACCCATTTTAAGCAGTTTCATGATACCGCAAGAATGCTTGGCGATTTTTACGGAACGATAAACGATGGCCTCCAGGAAAAGCTTGGACCGGTTTTATTCCAAATACCGCCGCGACTGGGCTACGATGAGCAACGCCTCGAACGCATTGTAAACAGCCTCAATCCGGCTTTCAATAATGTAATTGAATTCAGGCACGCGACTTGGTGGCGCGCTGATGTTTATAAAGCACTTGCTGAGCGCAATATCACATTTTGCGGCATGAGTCACCCCGCGCTGCCCGATATGGTCATTGAAAATACGCCGTCGGCGTATTACCGTTTTCACGGCGTGCCGAATTTATACCGGTCGCCTTATTCGCATGAATTTTTACATCACGTGGTTAATGCGGTTAGGAGTAATCCCAGAATAAAGGAAGGCTGGTTTTATTTTAACAACGACTATTATGCCGTGGCTGTTGGCAATGCAAAGGAAATGATAGCGATATCACAAGATCAATTACTGCTGTGATGGCGTTTCTTCTTTTTATGCTTCTTTTCTAAGCTATGCTGCTGAGATTTTTTAGAGGATTTTGATTTGTTGCTGGATGAAGCTTTTGCAGGCTGCGACTGGGTAACAGAAACGGTTTTGCTATCGGTTGAATCCTTGCTTAGCTGTTTCACTGTAAATTCGTTACCATGTAAGCCGTATTCCAGCACCCGCTTAGCCGCTGTCGGTTTGGCATCCTTGTCGTTACTTTCGTATATCGGAAACTCTCGTATAAATTTACCTTCTTTAATATAAAAATTGTCGCCGCCGCGGTAGCCTTTGCGTTGCGACCTGGTGAGTTTCGGAAAGTCGAGTTTATCCGCCTTGTTGTTGTTGAACTCAAAAGCATAAACAGTGGCGTAATTTGTACTATCCGTACCCCGTGCCTGGATCAGGATCTCAGGATTACCGTCGAGATCCATATCCGAGTTATAAACATCAACTATAGTTCCGTTAAGATCGCCGGTGGTGGTGGTAAATTTTTTCGCCGCCGAGTCGGAATGCAGGATCAGGAAAGAACCTGTCATGGCCGAGCCTCTGCCCCAGCTTAAAACATCATAATCCTGACCGGGGGAAACCTCGATCATTTTATGAAAACGAAAAGGCTGAACAAAATCGGGCCTTTTTACCGGTTGGATAGGTTGACTTTTTTGCGGCTGCTGGTTGCATGCGCCCATAATAAGTAAACTGATCGATAATAGTAATCGTGATCCAGTGTTCATGTCGATCTTAGTTATACATTGCATCCGGCGACAATTCACCTTTTGGTTTTCCGGGCATTGACATAAATACCCGCAGAGAACTGATTTGGCCTGCGTTGAAATACTTCAGCGTAAATTTATGATATCCTTTTTGCAGAGCCACTGCCCCGCCTTGTTCCACTAAAGGATGTTTGCCGTCGTTATTCACCACCGGCTGATCGTCAATTGATAATACCGATCCGTCATCCGATTTGGTCGAAAACGTATACAAGCCGTCAGTATCAATACGAATATAGCCAGTGTATATTACGCCAAATACCGGATTATTCTTTTTAATTAAGGATGTGTTAAAGCTTTTGACTACGCCGCTGTCGATCACAGCGGCATTTTGAAACTGGTTGGTATTGTCGAATGTTCCCTGGAAAAGCTCGTATTTCAAACCCTGCGCATTACCCTGGTAAGCTACCGGTGCAAGCGGAGCTCTGTTAAATACAAAAGTTTGACTTACATGGCTGCGTTTTCCCGACGGCGTAATCTCGATGGTTTGCAGCTCGCGGTAATCATCCTGCGGAACGCTATAAGTTATCGGCGCCATATACTCCAGGTCAGTTTCGCGGGGCGTATAACCGTCGATGGTATAATATATCTTCGCACCGGTTACCGATGGCCTAAGTTGTACGTTCAATTGCGGGCCGAACACGATGGTATCCCGGGCTCCAATCGCTTCAGGTACACGATAATCATAGTTGTTCTTGTCCAGGAAAGCAAGCTGAGCTGGCAGGCGAACCTCCGAGAAATCTTTGAAATTCTTCTTCGAAAGCTGCGACCATGCCACTTCCGAGAGTGCGAGCACCCTTGGGTAATACATGTATTCGGCTTTTGCGGCTGTTGGGATATATTCCGACCATAAATTTGCCTGCACACCAATGATATACTTCTGCTGGTCAGGCGTCAGTACAGCAGGCGTCGGATTATAGCTGTAAGTTTGCGACAAAGGCGAAAATCCGCCAATGCCAAGCGGCTCATCTGTTTTGCCTTGTGCATGATCGAGATAAAGGCCGTTGCCGCCGGGCGTCATGATCACGTCGTGGCTTTGCTGTGCCGCTGCGATACCGCCCGCTTCGCCGCGCCAACTCATCACCGTAGCATTCGGCGATAAGCCGCCTTCCAGTATTTCGTCCCAGCCTATAATACTGCGGCCTTTAGCGTTGACAAATTTTTCAATCCGTTGTATAAAATAGCTTTGCAATTGCTCTTCGTTCTTGAGCTTCAGCTTTTTCATCAGTCGCTGGCAAAATGCCGAATTCTTCCAGGCGTCTTTCGGAACCTCATCGCCGCCGATGTGGATGTATTTGCTGGGGAACAGCTCCATCACCTCAGTAAGCACGTCTTCCAAAAAGTCAAAAGTCTTATCAGAGGGGCAATAAATGTCATGAAAAACGCCCCACGACTCGGCAACCTTGTATGTCTTTGACAGATCGCAGCTAAACTCGGGATATGCAGCAAGCGCGGCGCTTGAATGGCCCGGCATTTCAATTTCAGGCACGATATTAATGTAGCGGTCGGCAGCGTATTTTACTACGTCGCGTATCTGGTCCTGCGTATAGTAACCGCCATAGGGCGTTCCGTCATACTCTTTTGGCCGCGAACGGTCATGGCTGTTGCCGATCAAAGTTTGTGCGCGCTGGCTGCCTATTTCTGTCAGGCGCGGATATTTTTTGATCTCGATGCGCCAGCCCTGGTCGTCGGTCAGGTGCCAGTGAAAATTATTCAGCTTATAATAAGCCATCATATCGAGTGTCTTTTTAATAAACTCGACGGAAAAAAAATGACGGCAAACGTCCAGCATCAGCCCGCGATATCCAAAACGCGGATAATCCTCTATCTGCGCACACGGAATTTTTATCGCGGCTGCATGATCGGGTGGAATAAGTTGTATCAGGGTTTGAATCCCGTAAAACAAACCTGCGCCCCTGCCTGCTATAATAACTTGCTGCGGCGTAATGGTTAAGCGGTATCCCTGTTCGGGCAGATTTTCTGTACCCTTGTCGGTCAGGACAATGCTGTTCGATACGCTTGCACCTTCGTTTACTTTAAGCTGATTGTTTAATGATAACTTATTTTTCAGGTAGCTGGTGAAGAATAATACGGCTTTATTGTTGGCGCTGTCGGCCAGTAATACAGTTTCCTGGCTCAATACAAACTCACCGTTACCGCGCTGTACGGAAACCGGCGCGGGCACGATGCCCATATTCGGATCGTCATTTTGCGCGTTGGCAGTAAAACACAGGCTCGACAATAGCAATAAAGCGACCAAACACCTCATAGTTTTAAGCGTATAGAATTAAAGGTGGTGAAGTTAACGGATTTTGAAAAAAATCTGTTTCAAATTGTGTAAAAAATACGCCCTGGAACAAAAAAGCCACCTGTTACGCAGATGGCTTTGAATATTCATTCACAGGCTTGGATGCCTCTTTGTTTCGGGGCTTGTGCGGGCGCGATTTGCCGTACGAGCCTATTGAAATTTTTCCTTTTGCTGATTTTTTATCGCCTTTTCCCATGATATGTTTTTTTAAAGAAATCAATTATACGAGAAAAAGTTTAAAATATTTGAACCCTGATTCTAATTCAGCGAAATCATGCTGCCAGGTAAATCAGCGGTTCAGATAGTAACCGCGTGTTCCTTCGCCGCCAAATAACGCTCAGCATCGATAGCTGCCATGCATCCTGTACCGGCAGCGGTTACCGCCTGGCGGTATACATGGTCCTGGGCGTCGCCGCAGGCAAATACGCCTTCAATATTAGTACGTGTCGAATTTGGTTGGGTAATGATGTAACCATTCTCGTCCATGTCTATCCAGCCTTTAAATATTTCGGTGTTGGGATGGTGGCCGATGGCTACGAAAAAACCTGTAACATCCAGTATTTTCTCGGCGTGAAGTTTGTTATTGAAAATTTTAACACCGGTAACCACTTGTCCGTCGCCTAATATCTCTTTGGCCTCGCTGTTGTAGATCACTTCAATGTTATGTGTATTCAACACCCGGTGTACCATTGCCTTTGATGCGCGGAATTCGTCGCGGCGCACAAGCATGTATACTTTTCGGCAAAGTTTGGCTAAGTAGGTAGCCTCTTCCGCAGCCGTATCGCCAGCGCCTACGATAGCTACGTCCTGCCCGCGGAAAAAGAAACCGTCGCACACCGCACAGGCCGAAACACCAAAGCCGTTATATTTCTGTTCCGATTCCAAACCCAGCCATTTGGCCGATGCGCCTGTCGAAATAATAACCGTATCGGCTAATATGGTCTTACTGTCATCGATAACTACTTTATGCGGCCTGCTTGAAAAGTCGACAGAACTAACATAGCCGAAACGAATATCGGTACCCAGCCTGCGCGCCTGCTGTTCAAAATTCTCCATCATGGCGGGCCCCATAATACCGTCGGGGTAACCCGGATAATTTTCTACTTCCGTAGTTTGTGTCAACTGACCGCCCGCAAGCAACCCTGTATATAAAACGGGTTTCAGATCAGCGCGCGAAGCATAAATAGCGGCCGTGTATCCGGCAGGCCCTGAGCCTATGATAAGACATTTAACGTGTTCGTTCTCTTGTGACATCAGTATTGAAAATGAGGTACAAAATTACGCTTTAACGTGCATAACGCAAATATCGTATAGTCAGTTTATTGCCATCATTTTCCAGTATTGGCCTTTAAAACGCGCAGGAAATTACCACCCAGTATTTTGTCAATATCAACCGGGCTATAATGCAGTTTGAGCAACTCCTCAGTGATCTTTGGATAATCAGACACGTCATTCATACCAAGGGGGTACGATTCAGCGCCATCAAAATCGGACCCGATACCAACGTGATCAACACCAATCAATTTGGCAATATAATCGATATCTTTAATAAGAAGGCTCAGCGGCGGGCGTATCTGGTCCGACTCGGATTGATATATCACGTTCAGCCTTATCTTGGCCAGGTCGGCGTCGTGGTATATTTTTTCGAGCGAATCGAGCTCGCGCCTGTGTGCGCGTAAAAACCGGCCTTCCTTGCGCATGTAGGTGCTATCCAGGAAACCACTGTAAAAATTAACGAACACTACGCCGCCGTTTTTAGCCAGGGCTTTTAGCTGCGCATCCTTCAAATTGCGCTGGTTAGGACACAATGTCCACGCACAGCTATGCGAGGCGATCACCGGCTTACGGGTAGTCGCCAGTACATCGTAAAAGGTCTGCTCGCCCACATGCGACACATCGACCATTACGCCCAGATCGTTCAGATGGCGTACGATCTGCTTACCAAAATCCGTAAGGCCCACGTGTCCGGCACGCTGCAATGAATCCTTGTGATGGGTTTCATCCGCCGCCGATGTGGCCCACGAAGTGCTGTTGTTCCAGGTGAGCGTGAGGTACCGCATCCCTCTTTTAGCGAGAGCATCGATATAGTCAATCCTGTCCTCTGTCATGTGACCGCCTTCCACGCCGATCATCGCCACAAATTCATTTTTTGCGACCGCCGCTTTGATTTCTGCCGAGTTGCGCGCCAAAGTCATTTTACCAGGATTGCGTTTGATAAGCGCATACAGCGAATCGATCTCACGGTTGGCAAAATTGAAAGCCCTTCCCTTTCCATATTCCCCGCCGCACCAGATGGAAAACACCTGTACGTCCAGGCCGCCTTCCCTGGCGCGAACCAGGTCAAGATTGCCGATGGTTTGGCGTTTGGAAAGATCGGCCCTGGTGATCAATTCATTAGAAAGTGCGTCGTTGTGCGTATCGACCAGGATAGCGTTAAAATGGATCGTTTTGACATCCTGGGCATTGGCACTGACGATCAGTAGCAATAGCAGTGGTAGCAGCAGTCGTTTCATGTCGTAAGATAGGAATATTTAATAACCATTTCAGGGATGGTTGTGGTTCAGTTGGTAGATGATCACGCCGGCGGCAAACACCAACAAACAAAGACCCGCGATGATGAGTGATGTCCAAACGATTGAGCTTTCTGTTTTTTTGCCTGCCCTGGTAAGGCGCGCGCGTTCGTTTTGACGGGATACGCCGATGATGACAAACAAAACACCGCCAACGGCGGCTATAATTTCGTGGATCATCTTATGCATTGGGTCGGTGCAATAAATTTCCAGTTGAATTTACATAATTATATATGCAAGGCCTAAAAAATTACAATCAAAAATACTCGCAACAGGTGCCACGCAGATTTGAAGGAGCTTATCTGTTATAATGGGCTGAGAAGGTTAAATAACCTGATCTGCACAAAATTTTGATAGTGATCAGCATACCTTAAATTATGTCTGTATAATACCGACATTAAACTGCTTCTCTATTGGCGCATGGTCGGCAGCTTCTATGCCGAGCGATATAACCTTGCGTGTTTCAAGCGGATCGATTATGCCGTCGACCCAAAGCCGGGCGGCGGCGTAATACGGGGTGGTTTGGGAATTATAGCGGTCTGTGATCTTTTTTAGAAGTTCTTCTTCTTTTGCAGGGCCAACCTCTTCTCCTTTAGATTTCATAGCCGATTCCTGTATTTGCAACAGCGTTTTCGCCGCCTGCTGACCGCCCATTACTGCAATTTTTGCCGTCGGCCAGGCATAGATCAATCGCGGATCATAAGCTTTCCCGCACATCGCATAATTTCCGGCCCCATACGAGTTGCCGATAATAACGGTAAACTTCGGCACAACCGAGTTAGCCACGGCGTTCACCATTTTGGCACCGTCTTTAATTATCCCACCCTGTTCTGAACGGCTGCCTACCATAAAGCCCGTTACATCCTGCAGGAAAACCAGCGGTATTTTTTTCTGGTTGCAGTTCATGATGAAGCGTGTTGCCTTATCGGCCGAATCGGAATAGATCACACCGCCAAACTGCATTTCGCCTTTTTTGCTTTTAATAACTTTTCGCTGGTTAGCCACAATACCGACCGCCCAGCCATCGACACGGCCAAGGCCGCAAATAATGGACTGTCCATAACCCGCCTTATACTCTTCAAACTCCGAGTTATCCAGCAGCCGTAGGATAATGTCCATCATGTCGTAAGGCTTCTCACGATTTTCGGGCAAAATGCCGTAAATTTCTTTTTCATCCAGCTTTGGCAATGCGGGCTTTGCGCGATCGAATCCTGCCCTGGCATAATCGCCGGTCATACTTAAAATATTGCGGATCGAATCCAGGCAGGCCCGGTCGTTAGGTTGCTTGTAATCTGTTACACCGGAAATCTCGCAGTGCGTAGTCGCCCCGCCCAGCGTTTCATTATCCACATCCTCGCCGATTGCGGATTTCACCAGGTACGATCCCGCCAGGAATACCGAACCCGTACCTTCGACGATCATCGCCTCATCGCTCATAATGGGCAGATAGGCCCCGCCTGCCACACACGAACCCATGATAGCAGCGATCTGGATGATGCCCATGCTGCTCATAATGGCATTATTCCGGAATATGCGGCCGAAATGTTCTTTATCGGGGAATATTTCATCCTGCATGGGCAGGTAAACGCCCGCAGAGTCGACCAAATAAATGATGGGCAAGCGGTTTTCCATCGCTATTTCCTGCGCCCGCAGATTCTTTTTAGCTGTAATAGGGAACCATGCGCCGGCTTTTACCGTCGCATCATTGGCCACAACAACACATTGCCTGCCAGCAACATAACCGATACCACATATCACGCCACCCGAAGGGCACCCGCCCTGCTCAGCATACATACCCTCGCCAGCAAAAGCTCCGATCTCCAGCCATGGCCTGTCTTTGTCCAGCAGGTAAGCAACCCGCTCGCGTGCGAGCATTTTGCCTTTTTCCTTCTGCTTAGCTGCCGCTTTTTCGCCGCCGCCTTCGTGCACTTTCTTCAGGCGCGTATGCAGCTCGAAGACAAGCTGTTTATTGATGTCTTCGTTTTTATTGAATTCAAGGTT
>JAFDZK010000001.1 GCA_018267005.1 Bacteroidota bacterium | reverse complement strand
AATCCCGAACGACGGCACGCCGACAATTTTCATAAAATATTTTACGGCGTCTCCGCGGCGGTCTTCCGCCACTAATGCTTTCAGGTGCGGCAGCATATCTTTCGGTGCACCGCCGCTCGTTCCGGGTTCTTCAAAAGGTGGTTCATACAAGGCGAGCTTTGTAATATTCAGCCCGGCAGCGCCGGCTGCCAGCGATAAAGCCGCTCCTGACGAAATTCCATAAACATAAGCCGATCCGCCTGCTTCTTTGATCAGCGCATCGATGTCTTCTATTTCACGCCCGGGAGCGTAAGGTTTGGTATCGCCGCTTTCATTTCGGCCGCGCCGGTCGTACATGAATACCGTAAAATGCTCTGCCAATAGCGGCGCAAGTTTGGGCATTGGGCCGAAATCGCGGCTGCATAGCGCACCGTCGACCAAAATCAGCGGAGGGCCGCTGCCCGACTTTTCGTAAGCGATTTTTGTTCCGTCTTTTGAAGTTATTGTTGCCATCGTTCCAGGTTTTATTGTTATTCCAGTACATCACATGCGTATCCGTTTTCCGCTACCAGTTCAGTTATGCTTTCCTGGCATATAGCATCTCCCTCGACACGCAATATTTTATCACAGTCGTCCAGGTCGAAATTGATCCGGAGCAAAGGGAAACGATCCGATAAAATATTCAACAAAGCTCTTGCCTGCCGTTTTCCCCTGACATTGGTTTTAAAAACTTCCACCATTGCTTCCATAGCATTACACTTTAGGTGCTCTCAGTTTGTGATAAGTGAAGTAGGATACTAACGTCAACACGACGAAAACCAGCATCGGCACCCACGCGCTAAACGGAAACCCCGACGCGGCAAAGCAAAAAGTTGCTCCCGACAGGTCGAAAAAGTAACCGGCATAAGCCCATTCTTTTAGTCTTGGAAAACCGGGAACTAGTATGGCAACAGCGCCGAGCGCTTTGCCCACCGCGAGCAATTTCATTAGGTACATCGGTATAGCGATAGCCTTCATCATCTCGTCGCCTTCCTTACTGTGGATGAAAAAAGTTCCATACGCCGAATACAGCATCATTGCCAGAACGAGGATCGTAGAGACCCAGTAGATAATTTTTGTTGCTTTCATTGTTTTAAGAGTTTAATGTTGTTGCCTTTAGTATTCTATGGTAAGTGATGTAAGAAATAGCAAGCAGTACCAGGCCGCCGGCCAGCATCGGGACCCACTGGGTAACAGGAAATGGTACGGCCGATGCGGCGAAGAGTACGAGCGCTCCTGACAAATCAAAAGTGAAGCCGGCATATGCCCACTCTTTTATCCTGGTATAGCCGGGGACCAATAGGGCGACGCTACCCAGGATCTTTGCAACAGCCAGCATTTCAAACATGTAACCCGGGAATTGCACCTGCCTGGCAAAGGCCTCCCTATGGTCGGGATGAGCAAACGTCTGGATGGCTGTGAAGAGCATCAACAGGATGACCAACACAGTACTAACCCAGTAAATGATTCTTGTTGCCTTCATCTTTTCAGCGTTCCGTTGTTGTGATTGAAATTATGCTTTTGCCAATTCATTCGCAAAGTTTTGAAGAATCGATGCCCAGCCTTCAACTGCACCCGATTCAACTATGGCGTCGCGTACATCATTGTTAAATAGCCGTTGTGTGAACGTTAGCCGGGTGGTGTTGTCACCCGCATCTTCGAATTTTACAGTAACAAACGATTGCAGTGTTGAAAAATCGACTTCAGGTCCCACACGATGGCCGATCCGCGCTTTCCACATTTCAGCCTGGTGGAATGCGTCGATGCTATAAACGATCTTCTCGTTCGGCACGATCTCAATGAATTTGCCCTGGTAAGGCGGAAACTCCTGCCCTTCCGCGGAACGCATCGTGTATGCATATTCACCGCCCACCCTCAGGTCAATCTCACAGCGCGAGGCAATAAAAGGTTTTGGCGCCCACCAGTTTTTAATATGTTCGGGCTCCGTCCACACTTTAAAAACAAGTTCTTTTGGCGCGTTAAATATCCTCGTGATCACAAACTCTCGATCCTGTACCTCTATTTCGGCATCATTTACTATTCTCATGGTTTTGGTTTTTATAATTAATTTAAGAATTCCTCTATCAGGTCTACGGTTATTTTAGGTTGGATACTGTTCGTTTTACCCGGATATGCCGGCTCCGACTCCACGGTTCCAATACAAGCCCCATGCGGGCCCGGCAGCACAAGCAGCCTCGAGCCGGGAATCAGTTGATGCATTTTCATCGTGGCTTCGGGCGATATGACATCCTGGTCGCCGGTCATGAGCAGTACCGGTACATTGATCGACTTAACGATGTCATCCGGTATATCCGGGAAGTTTTTCATACGTTCCACATCCCTATGGAACATCGTATGCAGGCTTGCGGTGTCAGGGTTAACTTTAAGAAAAGCATCCTTTAACGGCGGCGGCAGCAGGTCCATGGTCGCGCCTTCGAAGCCGTCGAAAAAGCCGGCTGGAAAACGGTCCCTTTTGTCGGCGCCCGCAAGCGCTACGATCTTATTGACGATGCCCGGGTGCCTGATAGCGATCTGCAGGGCGGTAGTGGCCCCATTGCTGAAACCGAAAAAATTTGCTTTCGGCACGCCGAGATATTGCAGCAAGGCAGCAATATCGTCCGCATCCTGTTCAAACGATTCAGGTGTATTACGATCGGATGTGCGGCCATGCGCCTGCATGTCGGCCGCTATCAGCCTGCTGTGAAAAAGTGGTATAACGTTAGCGAAGCTGCTTTCGATAGTTGAGCCGCCGCCATGGATCAACACCAGCGGCATATCGCCCTCTCCATATATTTCATAATACATTTGCAAGCCGTTTACCGGCGCATACCCCGTTTTTTTTAATGCCTCCATAATGGTTTATTTTAACCCTGCCAGGTAAACATCCAGCTTTTCCACGTTCTGCTTCAAACCCTCGGCTGCGTTGTGAGCCTTTACGATCGCCATAAAAAGTTCGGCGGTTTCAAAGACCATGTGCCAGCGCAGATGAGTTCGGTCACCCATATCTTCAAATTCTATCGTTGTTGTAAAATTGGGGTTGTAATGGTCGAATACGATCTTTTTGTTAGGGATGATCTCCCTATAAACAGAATGGTTCTTATAATCTCTGCCATCGGGCCCATGCATCATAAAGTCCCATTCGCCGCCAGGCCTTACATCCATCATAAAAATGGTATTGGTAAAACCGTTCGGCCCCCACCAGTTTTTAATGCGCCCGGGTTTGGTAAACACTTCCCACACGAGCCCTACCGGCGCGTTCAGGGTCCGTTCGATCTGCAATTCGCGGTCGGAGGTGTTACTTTTTGCGTTTTCCATGCTTCTTCTGTTTTTGAAGTTTTTCTAAATATTCTTCTAATGAATCCAGGCGCGCTTCCCAAAACTGCCGGTACTGTTCCACCCAATCCGATACCTCGTTCAAACGTTCAAATCTGCCTTCGCAAAACCGTTCGCGGCCCTGTTGTTTTATTTGCAGCAGGCCGCATTCCGTTAGTATCTTCATGTGCTTGTATATCGCCGCCCGGCTTACATCAAAATGCTCCGTAACCGCGTTTATATTAAGCGATTTATGCGCTATCATTCCCAATATTTCTCTTCTCGTCGGATCGGCAATCGCCTGGAACACATCTCTTCTCATTGTTTATGAAACCTTTTGGTTGCAAATATAAATGCCACCTTTTGGTTGCACAAGTATTTTTGAAAATATTTTCAAAGAACGGCAAGTGACATTTACCAGCGCTTCACCCGATACAAACTTAATGGCAAAAAAGGCACTATAAAACCGCTGAATGCGGCAATCGGAGGGGCGTTTTACGACAACAGGCCCCGAAGGGCCCGTTGTTGAAGAAAGGAAAGTAATTGTGGTTAATCGGGTAATTCCCGTATATAGATATCGCGGTAATATACGTGTGTACCATGCGCTTGTAATTCTATCTGCTCTTTGGGAAAAATTGGCAGCGAGCGGTCCCAATAGTTATCCATTACCACATTATCTACCACCAGGACACCGTTCAGGTAAACCGTTACGCGGTCGCCCTTCATAATGATGTGGAAGTTATTCCAGTCGTTGATGGCGTTGTCGGCCAGCTTAAGCGGCTTGCTCTGATGCGCCTGGTTGTTATACAAGCCGCCAGAGCCAACCTGTGCACCCACGTCCACACGCGAAGTATCCCATATCTGCACCTGCGGAGACCCGCGCAGGTAGATACCTGCGTCGCCTTTAGGCTCGATCTTCCAGTCGACATACATTTCAAAATTGCGGTATTGTTTTACGGTGCAAAGGTTTTCGCCGTCACCACTGAAATTGAGGACGCTGTCTTTCACATACCAGCCCTTATGCATAGCCGAGTCGGCCTTTGCCTGTTCCCCGGCCAGCGTGGATGCATCCATTTTACTACGGGTAATGGGGTTACCTACCAGTCCTTTCCAGCCGCTCAGGTCGCGGTAATTGAACAGCGGAACCAAACCGGCATCCGAAGGCATTTCGGCTATAAACTTGCGTATGGCCACCTTTTCATAATCGGCGTCGCCGCCTTTTTTGATCATAATCGCCTTGTTCAGCCACTGCTTCACGGCGTCACCATAAAAATCTTTATTCGACAGCGCAATATTCGACAGCGCGTTTGCGGCTACCAGTTGCAGCGCTGGATTATCCAGGTATTCGCTTTCAAAAACCATCGCCGGGAATACTTTCAGCTCGCCGGCATCTTCCAGGATCATCTTTTTCTGCGGAATGGTTTGCGCCACTTCCATCGCATCGCGCAGGTAGATCACTTTTTCTTCGGGCGGATAATTAGAGTTGCTGATGGTATTTACGTAACCCTTCAGCGCCTGATCTTTTAAGGTTGCGTCCGTGGTTTTCCTGCTAATGATAAGCAGCTCAGGTGCTGCACTCATATCAGACCATTGCGATAATGCCGTAACGGCTGCTTGCTTGGTCGCTGCGTCGCCCGATTCAAAGGCACCCGAAACCGCAATCAATGATGGCTTATCGCCAACGGCGGCGAGGATATTAAAATACAACGGTTTGCGGTCGTTGCTTGCTGCGCCCATTTGCTGTAATATCATTGCGCCTTGCGACTGCCTGTCGCTGGTGCCCGAAACAACGGCTATAATAGCTGCTTGTATATCGGCGGTTTCCCGGGGTTGGTTCGAGGTAGCGAGCAACTCAAACAACTGCCTGAGGTTCTCTTGCCCGGCAAGTTGTTTCAAAGACGCGTAGGCTGCGGCTCGAACAGCCGCATCGTTGCTTTTCAACAGCGGTGTGACCATATCGATCTGCCCGTGTGCACGGCGTGCTGCCAGGAAGTTGATCAGCACGGGTTGCCCGCTTGCCGGCATATCAGGCAATGCCTTGCCTGCGCGCGCAGGTAAATTGGCGCCTTTCATAGTCAGCAATGCATTCTGGACGGCCATATCTTCGCTTTTGTTGCCGTTCTTTAAAACGTCAAAAAGATCGTTCAACACCTTATCCTGGCCCAGTTTTCCGGAAGCGGTCACTGCTGCGATCACCACCGCGGTATCAGTATTTCTCAATTCTTTGGTGATGGCCGGTAAAGCCGTAACAGCATTGTGGTCGCCGAGCATGGTGATGACGGCTGCTTTTTCAGAAGAATTGCCTTTCGGGAGTTCCCTGGTCCATGCCGATATAACTTGGGGGTCAAGATGTTTCCCTGCCATTTCCATAGCTGCTGCCCGGTATTGGGCATTGCTGCTTCGTGCGGCCTCAATGAAGCGGCCGGTAGCAGTACCGCCGATAAGGTCGGCAAGCAATCTTAAAGCGGCGATATGGGTATGGATCAGCTTGTCCGAATTGGTTTCATCCCATAAAGTCTTAGCCAGCTGCTCAGCCTTTAATTTGTTCGTTGTGCCGTGTCCGGAAAGATTTTTGAGATATAAAATGTAAGATGAGGTAGCATCTGTTTCATCGTAAGTATAGCCTGCGCTTTTAGCGGCCGATGACATCAACGTGGAAGATGCCGGTGATCCGATGTGGGCCAGCGCATACAGGCAAACCTTGTCGAGGTTTTTATCTTTACCGATAAGCCGGCCGATGGCCGGAGCAGCCGGGCTATCTTTGATATCGCCCAAAGCTTCTACAATGGACAATTGACATGAATCCTTTGCAGCAGGCAATGCATTCCGCAAAGCCAGTTTGGCCGCAGGCGTACCTACTTTTACCAGGGCCCTGGCGGCGGGATCGCACAGGCGTTTATCGCCAAGATAGCTTTTCAATGCGGGAACGGATGCCTCCGAAGCCAGCGTCTGTAACTGGCTGATGATGAAAGCCTGATTGTAAGCATCCGGCGCCTTAGGCAGCGCCTTAACGTAAGCTTGTACGGCCATTGCGCGCCAGGCATCTTTTCCCGGCTGCGTCGAGCAAAACGAAAAGCCGCTGATGGCATCGTAAATTTTGGTATTGTCGGCTGTTCCGTTGGTCTGCAGCATGGCCAGCATAGCGGTAATGCCCGGTTCACCTAATTGTGCGGTAGCAGCGGCGTTAGCATTCAGGTCTGCTGCATTGTTGGCCGGTTCTTTATCCAGGATGGCGGATATTTTGTCGGATTGGGCATTGACCGTAGCCGCCAACCCAGATAATAATATGATGGTGTAAAATATTTTCTTCATGGTCGGTTCAGATTAAATGGTCCAGGGACCGCGCATCGGCGGGAAGATCAAACGGTTGGCAGCCTCGTCGCCGATAAACTCCTGTTTTACCGGGTCAAATTTAAGCGACCGCCCCAAACGCAATGCCGCCAGCCCCATGTTGACGATGGTGCACGAACGATAGCCGTTTTGTTCGTTTAACGCGAATTTCTTGCGGTTCTTTACTGCTTCGATGAAATCCGTTACCTGCGGTTGAGGATCGGGGAAATCGGCCAATTTCTTTTCCAGGTCGGGGATGTCGGATTTAAAGCCGGGATACAATTTGCCTTTCGGTCCTTCGATATAAGGCACGCCTTCAATGGCGCCCTCGCCATCAAGAATGATCTTGCAGCCGTCGGCATAAGTATAAGTTATCCGGCGCCAGGTGCCGACCGCGTCCATATTCTGCTGCGGAGCGTCCAGTTCGACAGAGATCGGGCTGTCGTCGTCTTTGCCCAAAAAGTATTGTATTGGGTCTATATAATGCTGGCCCATATCGCTCAAACCGCCACCGTCGTAGTCCCAGTAACCACGGAAAGTTTGATGTACCCGGTGAGGGTGGTAAGGCTTAAACGGTGCCGGTCCCAGCCAGAAGTTATAGTCTAATTCAGGCGGAACGGGCATTACGGGCAGGTTGGTTTTTCCCACCCAATAAAATTTCCAGTCGAAACCGGTATGCCTGCCCACGGTAACAGTCAAGGGCCAGCCCAGCAGTCCGCTCTCCACTAGTTTTTTGATCGGTTTTACAGTCGTTCCCATGCCATAAAAAATGTCGCTGAAACGGAACCAGGTGTTAAGGCGAAATATGCGTCCGTTTTGCTGTACGGCTTCCACCAGGCGTTTTCCTTCACCAATGGTATGTGTCATCGGCTTTTCGCACCATACATCCTTGCCCTGGCGCGCTGCATCAGCTGCGATAATAGCATGCCAGTGCGGCGGTGTGGCCACATGCACAATATCCACTTCGGGTAGTTGGATCAGTTCGCGATAATCGGAGAACAGTTTGGGATTGGTGGTAACCATATTGGCGGCGTCGCGCAAATGATTTTTGTCAACATCGCATAGGGCAACAACCCGTGTGCCGCCATACGGAATGTGGTTCTTGCCCATACCGCCAACGCCGATAATGCCCTTGGTCAGTTGGTCGCTTGGGGCGACGAAGCCTTTACCTAGGACAAAGCGCGGTACTATGGAGAAGGAAGCTGCCGCGATAGCCGATTTCTTGATGAAGTCGCGGCGGGTGGTTAGTTTTTTTTCTTCTTTCATGGATAATAAATCGGCCCCTCTCAGCCCGCCCCGAAAGGGAGGGCTTTAGAAGTCTCTCCTCCCGGGGGAAATTTAGAGGGGGCTGGTTGTTTTACAATTCTCTTATCATTAAATTCTTATAGTACACCTTCCCTGCTTCGCACTGCATGGCTATAACGCCGCATTTAGCCTTGCCATAGTCCGGATAATCTTTCCATTTGCCGGCAAGGCGCTTTTTGTTCCAGTCCGCATCCCAGGCGGTGAAGTCCACTATCTTTTTGCCGTTCAGCCAGTGCTCTACATGCCCGTGGTTAAAAACCAGGCGACTGGTGTTCCACTGCCCCACCGGCATCAGCTTTTTCTGATCGTTGGGCACATGCATGCCGTAATCTGCGCCCGCAGTCTGCCATGCTTCGATCTTTTCAGGAAAGCCCTTGTCGTCGATGATCTGGTACTCGGGCCCGGTTTCATAAGGTGCGTGGTGTTTGCCATCCTCCTGCACATGGTATATCATGCCGCTATTACTGCCTTTGTCCACTTTCCACTCCCACTTCAGCTCAAAATTTGCGTATGGTTTGTCGGTGGTAATATAGCTATGGTCGTCCTTTTTTGCGGGGGCCTTGCTAACGAGCGCTCCATCCTCTACGGTCCAGTCGGTAATAGGGCCTTTGCGGCCGTATTCGTGCCAGCCCTTCAGCGTTTTGCCATCGAAGAGACTTATCCAGCCGCCGTTTTTCTGTTCGGCCGGATGCAGCGCGATGGTAAAAGCCAGCGAAGCCAGCACCAATAGCGCCAGGGATAATTTAAACAGGTTTTTCATGTCTTTGCGTTTCGGGTTAATAATTGGTTGGGATAACAGCAATATCCCCCGGTAAATTTAGAACAATCGGGCATAGAAACAAATCAAATGCCATGAACTTTTAGACCATGGTCAATGGTCTATCGACTCAAAAACTCAAATATTCCACCAGTACGTCCACTTAAATGTCAGCATCCGGTTGACGGGCGTGTATGGCGTCGGGATAGAATTCTCCGCATAAACAATAAAGATATCCGATGCAGGACGGTAGCGCCACTGGAACCGTGCATTGACATTCAAATCTTTTTGTTGTTCGTTATACTGGACGTAAGTAGTAAAATAAAGCGTATTGGTAAAGGTGATATCCACTTTCGGCCCGATCAGCGTAAAGCGCGTATCGCCGTAAGGCCGCGGCAGGCGCAAATCGGTGTAATTGCCGTTTATCGCCAGGTTTACATAAGGCTGCACACGATAACCCACGGTACCATTAAAGCTCAGGCGGTGGCCATTGTCGTAATAACCGCCAAAAGTGCCCTCGATGGAGTAGGTGAATACGCTTTGCGGCTTGGAATTGATCAGCAGGTCGAGCGAATTGTAATGATGCTCGGTACCGATGGCCAAACTGTCGCGGTGGGTATTGGTCGGGTCGAAAGGCGCCTGCAATTTCACATAATCGTTGATGCCCGACAGGGTAATGGTGCTGCGGTCGCGAAAAGTAAGAATGTATGACAGGGCGCTTTCGTTGTCTGTCCGGTTCATGTTCTCATCAAAGTAATAGTTCGACGTAAACTGCAGCCCGTGGCTCAGTATTTTGGTCTTCTTCGGGAACCAGTTGTGCAACACCAGCGGACTGAATTTAATATAGCCGGTTCTGGGCACAAAGCCCACTGCGGCCACATAGTTTTTGCCGACATACTCCTCCTGCATGTATAATTGCCAGTATTTGCTGAAGTACTGGATGTGGTCGGCCAATACAAAATCGTGTCCTGAAACGCCGGGGGAAAACGATTTTAGCCCAAGCAATTTGCCGGTCCACATGTTACTGGTCGACGCCAGGTTGAACTCCATGCCCACGTTACGATTATAATTGTCGAAGTAATTGGTGCCCGGTAAGGTGCCGGTAATATCATGGTTGACGAAGATAAAACCGATGTTCGACCGGTCGAGCACGCGCCTTTGAAGGGTAAGCACTCCGTAGTTGCCGGCGTCCATATTGTTTTGGATAGAATTGCCGGTTTGCACATCCATAAGGCCGATACGCCAGTCTTTGTTCAGTTTACCCGTCAGCCTTGCGCCGGCATCGATGGGTTGCATCAGGCCGATCTGCCGCGAAAAGAACGGTCTTATGTCGGTGTAGCCGAAATTATAGAACAGGTCGCCGTTCTCCAGGAAAAACTGCCGTTTTTCGGGAAAGAAGAGTTGGTAGCGGCTCAGGTCGATTACCTGCTGGTCCACATCCACCTGCGAGAAGTCGGGGCTTACGGTCAGGTCGAGGTTCAGCGATGGCGTAACCGACACCTTGGCGTCGGCGCCTACCTCGCGTTTTATGGTAGCCGGACCGCCGCCCTGGTAGTCCTTGGTAACACCCGTCAAAGCATAAGGAATGATGGAAACATTGCTGCTTGAAGTCGGCGGGTCTTCGTCCCACACCAGCGTACCGGTATAGGCCAGCGAAGCCGTAGGAAACTGCCGTGGCACCGGCGCCCAGGCCGACTTTTCAGCGGCCTTCAGGTCGTTGCGGCTGAAGTTGATGCCCCACTCGCGAATACCTTTTTTGTAACGTATGCTTTTGAAGGGTATCGCCGCTTCGAAGATCCATTTATCGGGATACTGTTTTACCGCCGAGTACCATTTGTTGTCCCAGTTCAGGTCGACGCTGCCGCCCGCATACATGCTGCCGTCCCACTGGCCGCCCGCGGCGTTCGCGCCAAAGGTAAAGCCATCCGTACGGTCGTTGAAAGGATCGATAAAAAAGATAAAGTTGTCGTTCTTTACAAAGTTCCAGTCGCGCTTCATCGACTCCACCATGTACGGCCCGGCCAGCAGGTTGTAATTGATCACCAGGATGTACAGGTTGCGGTCGTCGTAGGTCATGCGCACCACGGTTTTCACTTTCGACAGGCTGGTGTCCATAGGCAGCACCATGTGAAAGTTGTCGGCCGAGTCGGCTTGCAGCCACGCGGGCTCGTTCATCACCCCATCGATAGAAATATCAGAATGAGCTCTTTTAATATGGTAACGGTAATTGGCATTGGCCTTTTGCGCGCAGGCGTATAAGCCAGGCAGGCACAACAAGAGCAAAAGCAATACAGCGGTTTTGAGCCGGTAATCGTGTTTCAATACAGTCAGGTTTTATTGTGTCGAATTGACGCCGTTAATATAGCAGCAAAAATTTGTCTGTGAAAGACAAAGTGTAAATTGAACAATTTAGTTACAGACAATTGGCGGGTTTTTATCTGACATAATACGTTTACGTGCATCGGCGAAAACGTACAACGTAAATGTCCAACGTTAAGCCTCCCCGCCTGCCAAAACGTCAACAAATGCCTATCTTGAACACATTTTGTAACAACGGTATAGGTTTTGTAATCAAAATCGTAATTTCATCTAAAAATCACAGAAAGAAAACATGAAAACTTCGTACATAGTAATAGGTGTTATCCTGTTCATTTTGTTCATTGGTGGTTGTGGCTGCGTAGGCAGCTATAACAAAATGGTGTCGCTGGACGAAACCGTAAAAGCCAAATGGGGAGCCGTACAGGCCGATTACCAGCGCCGCGCCGACCTGGTGCCGAACCTGGTTGCTACCGTAAAAGGCGTGGCCAATTTTGAAAAGAGCACACTGGAAGACGTGACCAATGCACGGGCCAAAGCTACCTCGATAACTGTAGACGCCAGCAAACTCGACCCGGAAAGCATTCAAAAATTCCAGGCTGCACAAGGCCAGTTGACTACGGCTCTTGGGCGCTTACTGGTAGCATCTGAGCGTTATCCTGAACTGAAGGCGACCGAGAATTTCTCGACACTGCAGGCTCAGCTTGAAGGTACGGAAAACCGGATAACCGTATCCAGGCGCGATTTTAACGACGCTGTGCAGAACTACAATACCAAGATCCGATCATTCCCGTCGAATATTATCGCCAATATGACCGGCTTTAAAGAGAAGGGAAGCTTCCAGGCCGACGCCGCATCGCAAAATGCGCCAAAGGTTCAGTTTTAAATGTTGATTTCACCGATTTGGTTGTGATTACACCGATTTTTTTCGGGATAACACATGCTCAATCGGTGTAATCTTAAATAATAATCGGTGTAATCATAATTCACATGCCAATATTTAACGAAGAGGAACAGCAGCGGATACGCAGGGCCATAGAGGATGCCGAAAAGGAGACCTCGGGCCAGATACGTGTCTGCATCGAAAAAACCTGCAGCGAGGAGGTGCTCGACCGTGCGGCCAAGTACTTCCACCAGTTGGATATGCACAAAACCAAACAGCGTAACGGCGTGCTGATCTACTTAGCCACCGTCGACCGTAAATTTGCCATCATTGGCGACCGGGGTATAAACAAAACCGTACCCAAAGATTTTTGGGACGACGCCAAGGACGAAATGCTGAAACATTTCCGCTACGGCGATTTGGTGGAAGGCATTGTTACCGGGCTGAAGATAGCCGGCGACCACCTGCGGCAATATTTTCCTCACCGTGCCGGCGGCAGCAACGAGCTGCCTGACGACATCGCCTTTATGGATGGCAATTAAAAAAAGAAAAAGATGTTCAAAAAGATCATATTGATATGCCTCGTTGCGCTTACCTCGTTCAGGGTGTTTGCGCAGCAGCAGGATATACCGCCCGCTCCCGCCACGCTGGTAACCGACTACACGAATACTACCTTGTCGGATGCCGATAAAGCCAGGCTGGAAAGCAAACTGAAGGACTTTTATAATAAATCGTCGAGCCAGATAGCCATTGTTATCATGCGCTCGGTAGGATCGTACGATATCAACGATTACACGCAGCGCCTTGCCCGTGCCTGGGGTGTCGGGCAGCGCAGCAAAAACAACGGGGTGGTCATACTCGTCGCCGTAAACGATCATAAAGTTTCTATCCAGACTGGTTACGGCATGGAAGGCGCATTGCCCGACGCTACCGCGCACGAGATCATACAGGATGATATACGGCCGCGTTTCAGGGCGGGCGACTATTACGGAGGCCTGGATGCCGCTACGGACGACATTATCAAATACACCAAAGGCGAATATACCGCCGACCATTCGCGGCAAAAAAACGGCGCCGGCGGCGCTGCGGTGCTTATCGTAATTATCATCGTCATCATTGTACTGATAGCCATATTTCGTGGACGCGGCGGAGGCGGCCATATCATTGACAGCCGCGGTGGCGCAAGCCCCTTCTGGTGGTTCCTGGGCGGCATGCTGCTTGGTCGCGGCAGCGGCGGCGATGGCGGCGGCTGGGGCGGTTTTTCCGGCGGCGGAAACGACGGTGGTGGTGGATTCGGCGGCTTTGGCGGCGGCGACTTCGGTGGCGGGGGTTCAAGCGGAAGCTGGTAAGCCGGCATTGGGATCATAGTTCATGGTTCATAGCAAGAAGTTTTTGCTACATTAGCCAAGAACTATGCACCATCAACCATGAACGGCGAAGAACTTAGGTGGAAATTTATCTCATCCAAATACATTCATAAAAGCAAATGGGCAACGCTACGCGTGGATACCTGCGAAATGCCTAATGGCGTGATTGTCGATGACTATTATGTGCTGGAATACGATACCTGGGTAAACGGTGTGGCTATCACCGCCGATAACGAGGTGCTGATGGTTAAACAATACCGGCATGCAGCCGATATTATCTCGCTTGAAATTCCGGGTGGCGTGGTAGATGAAGGCGAGGAGCCCGTGCATGCTTTACGCCGGGAACTGCTTGAAGAAACCGGCTACCAGTTTGACGATTTTGAGTTTCTGTGCCGGCTGTGCCCTAACCCCTCAACGGGCAACAACCGGGTGTACAGCTACCTTGCCCGTGGCGGCATCCTCGTACAGGAACAGGCGCTGGACGACCACGAGGATATCATCGTCGAGAAATATACCATCGCCGAAATAAAACAACTGCTTCTGGAAAATAAGATAGAACAGGCGATGCACTGCACCAGTTTATTTTATGCGCTAAATAAGCTGGGTGCGCTTTAATCGGCGCAATTCCCGGCTTTAATGGTGTACAATATAGAGACGATCTTCCACCGCTGTTTCCGTTTTACCATTTGGAAAACGGTTGTTCCGCAATGGTCGAACTTGCTGCCAAAGTAAAACTTGTACGACGCCCAAATGGTGGCCATGCCGTTGCTGATGTTCATGTCATCGTAGCGCGTTATCTTTTCTGTCCAGGCGTCGGCCTTAAATTTGGCGACCTGTTTCAAATACTCCGCCGGGTTTACAGTGATCACATTGCTTACGGTATCATTTTTTGATTCAACATACTGGATTCGGACATCGCCTGCAAACTCGTCCTGGAAAGCCGCAGTATCATCCTCCTGCATGGCGAGCAGGGCACGGTTGATCGTATTTTTTACCGCATCGTTATCGCTGCCTTGTGATTGACAAAAGGTGGCGTACGCAAGACCGAGAAATAGCCCTGTAACCAATAATTTTTTCATAATGAGGTGGTTATGGCCACCCAAATTAAGAAAATTTATGATGGGTGCAAATTTGTTCCTGCTATAACGCGATGTGAATAAACAAAAAACGCCATTGCTTTCGCAACGGCGCCCGTAATTGTAAAAGTTATCGGTTTTACGACATCTTGAGTTTCTTTTGTATATCTGCTACATAGCCTTTGAATTTCTTGTCAGTATCAATTAGATCTTCCACGGTTTGGCAGGCGTAAATGACGGTTGAGTGGTCGCGGCCGCCGAAGAAGCTGCCTATGGATTTGAGCGAGCTTTTGGTATGCGCCTTGGCCAGGTACATGGATATTTGCCGTGCCTGGACAATTTCGCGCTTGCGCGTTTGCGATTTTACCATCTCGATAGGCACTTCGAAATACTCGCAAACTAAGCTCTGGATGTATTCCATCGATATCTCTTTTGACGAGTTCTTTACAAAATTCTTCAGCATCTGCTTGGCCAGTCCCAGGTCGATGTCCTTGCGGTTCAGCGTGGCCTGTGCCAGCAGGGATACCATGGCGCCTTCCAGTTCGCGAACGTTGTTGTCGATATTGTGGGCCACATATTCCAGCACATCGTTTGACAGGTCGATGCCGTCCTGGTAGATCTTGTTCTTCAAAATGGCCATGCGGGTTTCCAGGTCTGGAACCTGCAGATCGGCCGAAAGGCCCCATTTAAAGCGCGACAGCAGGCGTTCTTCCAGGCCGGTCAGGTCCTTTGGCGCCTTATCCGAAGTGATGATCAACTGTTTGCCTGACTGGTGCAGGTGATTGAAAATATGGAAGAAGAAATCCTGGGTTTTTTCCTTACCGGCAAAGTTGTGCACATCGTCCATGATCAGCACATCGATAGCCTGGTAGAAGTTTACAAAATCGTTGATATTGTTGTGCTTCAGCGCGTCGACAAATTGCTGCGTAAACTTTTCGCACGATACGTATAATACCAGCTTGTCGGGCAGCTTGGTCCGAACCTCGTTGCCTATGGCCTGCGCCAGGTGGGTTTTACCCAAACCAACACCGCCGTAGATCATCAGCGGGTTAAAAGAAGTGCCACCCGGTTTTGCGGCAACGGCATAACCTGCCGACCGCGCCAGGCGGTTGCAGTCACCTTCTACAAAACTTTCGAAGGTGTAATTCGGGTTCAGTTGCGGATCGACGTTCAGTTTCTTTAGCCCCGGTATTACAAACGGGTTTTTTATGTCCTTATTGATGGAGATAGGCACGGGCATCGACTGGTTTTTAGTTTCGGCACCGTTCCCGTTCGAGGGCATGTTGGTTGTGTACGGCTTATTCGACGACGACTGCTCGACAACGATATTGTATTCCAAACGACCTTCTTCTCCAAGTTGCTTCTTGATAGTTTTACGCAGAAGACCGACATAATGTTCTTCGAGCCATTCGTAGAAGAATAAGCTCGGAACTTGTATCGTCAAAACACTTCCTTCTAATCTCAACGCTTTTATCGGTTCGAACCAGGTTTTAAAGCTCTGAGCCGGTATGTTGTCTTTGATAATCTGAAGGCAGCTGTTCCAAACGGCGGTACAAGTTTTATCCATATATATTTTTTATTAAAATCTTGATTTACAAACCCCCAAGCGAACATCCAATGGGGTTGCTACGGAACATCGAATATTCAAAAAAAAGTCTATTTAAAAAATAAAATTTGAAATTTTTATTGAATAAATTCATCATTTATTAACCCTTACTATTGCAAAAATCATTGAAAAAAGAGTTATATTTTGCACGCACGCGGTGTAATTAATTAAACACTTCAAAGACACATTTTTGTACCCATTACCTCGCGTAATTATCAATCTCAATTCGATTTCTTGTTCCTTTTACGCTGCGAACACAACAATTGTTAAGCCATAGCGGACGCTTATTCCTGCTGTCAGCTCCTAATTTGCTGGCATCCCGGCAAATATTTTTTTTAACGATATTTTGTCAGTGACACTGCCAAATGATATAGTAATAATATTTGGCAGTATTTTGTCAGTATTCGCCGAAAACCGACCTGAGTGTATCGGCTATTTCGCCTAACGTGGCGGAATGTTCAACGGCTACCAGTATATGCGGCATTAGGTTTTCCCCGCCACGGGCGGCCTCCTGCAACTGCTGCAACGCTTGCTGAACAGCGGGATTATCCCTTTCGGCGCGCAGCTTCTTTAGTTTTTCGATTTGTGTTCTGCGAATCGAATCGTCCACCCGGAAAACGTTTTGCGCTGCCTGCTCTTCCTCCGTGTACTTGTTGACGCCTACGATAATCCGTTCGCCCTTTTCTATTTCGGTTTGATATTCGTATGACGAGCGCGCTATTTCGCGCTGGATATAGTCCTGCTCGATCGCCTTGACCGCGCCGCCCATCGCATCGATCTTGTCGATATACTGTTGCGCAGCCTGCTGCAATTTTTCTGTCAATGCCTCCATAAAATAGGAACCTGCCAGCGGGTCGACCGTATCGGTCACGCCGGTTTCAAAAGCTATGATCTGCTGGGTTCGTAAAGCTATTTTTGCCGCCATTTCGGTAGGCAGCGACAGCGCCTCATCATATCCATTGGTATGCAGCGACTGGGTGCCGCCCAATACCGCCGCCAGCGCCTGGTTGCTCACACGGACAATGTTGTTCATAGGCTGCTGGGCGGTCAGAGTAGAACCGCCGGTTTGGGTATGGAACCGCAGCTTTTGCGCGCCGGGATCAGTCGCACCCAAATCCTTCGTGATATGCGCCCACATCCGGCGCGCGGCACGAAACTTGGCTATCTCCTCGAAGAAGTTGTTATGGCAATTGAAAAAGAACGAAAGGCGTTTGGCAAAAACATTAATGTCTAATCCCTTTTCAATAGCAGCGTTCAGGTAAGCCTTGCCGTTAGCTAAAGTGAAAGCCAATTCCTGTACGGCGGTCGAGCCGGCCTCGCGGATATGGTAGCCCGATATGGATATCGTGTTCCATTTGGGCACTTCCTTGCTGCAATATTCGAACACATCGGTTATCAGCCGCATTGAAGGGGCGGGCGGATAGATGTAAGTGCCCCGCGCTGCATACTCCTTTAATATATCATTTTGAACCGTGCCTGATAATTGCTTCAGGTCGGCGCCCTGCTTTTTGGCCAATGCGATATACATCGCCAATAATATCGGCGCGGTAGCATTAATGGTCATGGAAGTAGTGATGTCCTGTAACCGGATTCCATCAAATAAAACCTCCATATCCTTCAGCGAGTCGATAGCTACACCCACCTTGCCCACCTCGCCTTCGGCCATGGCGTTATCCGAGTCGTACCCGATCTGTGTAGGCAGGTCGAAAGCCACGGAAAGGCCCATCGTTCCCTGGCTCAGTAAATAATGGTAGCGCTTGTTCGATTCCTCGGCGGTAGAGAAGCCGGCATACTGGCGCATCGTCCATGGCTTGCCACGGTACATGTCCTTCTGTATGCCTCGGGTAAAAGGAAACTCGCCCGGCAATTCGTTCATACCCGAAGGTTCGGTGTAAACCTCTTTTATTTCGATACCAGATGTGGTGGTGAATTTTTTGCCGGACATATTTGATTTCGGAATTCGGAATGCGGATTTCGGAATTATCAAATTTGGCAATAAAAACTTTGAATGCTAAATCCGAAATCTCAAATCCGAAATCCGATATTAAAACAACTCTTCCATATCCTTGCGGATCATGCTGGTGGCAATGTCGTAAGGATTATCCTGCAGCGAAGCCAGGTGCGCCAGTACGGTTTTGCTCAGGTCAAGACCTGTAGCCGTTTCGGGCAGGGCCTTTACAGCGTTGGTCACTACGCTCATCGTATCGTCCTTTACGCGTTTGATCACATTCCAGGCGCGTTCGCTTACATAAATCTGCTGGGTAACATTGTGCTGGAACTCGTTCCTGATCTCGCTTACTACTAAACTGTGCAGCTCGTGGGCCGAATAGGCTGTTCCGTTTAGCCGCAGCAACATGTTGGCCGGGTTCACCCGTTCGACAAATAATACGAGCCGTTCATACGCCTGGAATTTTAACGGCAGCGTTTGATTAGCGATGGTTTTTTTCAGTTCGGCCAATTGCACTTTTTCGGCGCGATCAAGGTAGGGCTTTATCAAATAGAACGCCACGTACACCGTGCCTATGCCCGCCAGCGTATATTTCAATATATCAAGTAAATAGTTTATCTGCATGTGGGGGTATGTTGGGCTGAGGTCATAAAAATGGTTAGGCAGCAAAAATCTGCAATTTACCTTATATTTGTATGTTTAATTTTGAAATAAAGATGAGCATAGCTGTTGAAACCGCTCCAATCTCGTTTACCGAAGGCGCGGTTAAGGAATTGAAGAAATTAAAAGACCAGCAGGAAATAGGCGAGGACTTCGGCTTACGCGTGGGTGTTGAAGGCGGCGGCTGCGCTGGGATGAACTATATATTAGGTTTCGACCAGAAAAAGGAAGGCGACCAGGAATACGAGATAGACGGTATCCGTGTATTCATGCATAAGGCTCACGGCCTTTATTTAGTGGGCATGCAGATCGATTTCCAGGACGGCCTGAACGCGCGCGGTTTTACTTTTAACAATCCGAATGCATCCAGTACCTGCGGTTGCGGTTCGTCGTTTTCGGTATAAACAGATTTTGCAGATAAGATATAGAAGCAGCTTCAAGGCTGCTTTTTTTGTTTTTGGCCCGTTTTACTTTCTGGCTAAATATTTGCAGCGGTGAATATGCATTTACTTTCAAATATGTTGTCGGTATATTATAAGATATGGGTTGATGCGATCAAAGTAACTCAATCGAGCAAATCGGAAGGGAAGAACTGGAAAATATTTACCATCATACCTATTTCATTACTGATGGGGATTAACCTGGCGACCGTACTGATCTGGATAAGAGCATTTAGCTATAGAAAATTTGTTGTGGTACTGCCGGTGAACATTTTCGATCTTAATGCTATCAACACGTTTATCTCGTTGGCGCTTACTTTCTTCGCGCCGTTTGTTATTCTAAACTATTTGCTTATCTTTAATAGGGAGCGCTACAGCATGTTGCTGAAAATATACAGGCCGGAAAGGAGCGGCAAACGCTATTTTTGGTATGCAGGGATTTCGGTGGGAATACTCGTTGTGCCCTACCTGTTGAAGCTGATATTTTGAAATAATCCAGGGCTTGTTGTAACAATCGGTTATATCGCTTAGTCATACTGTGAAATTAATTGTGCCAGATGGCGGTTAAAACCTCGCTCAAAGAAAATATATCTATTGCCCTGTCGTCTATCGCCGGTAACAGGCTGCGCGCCTCGCTTACCTCGCTTATTATTGCCATCGGCATTATGGCACTGGTAGGTATTTTGACCGCGATCGACGGAATAAAACAGAACGTAAATGATGCTTTTTCGAGCCTCGGGGCCAATTCATTTACGCTGCAAAACACCAATGACGGTTTGAATTTTGGCAACGGTGGCCACCGGAAAGTGTACCCACCGATCACATACGAACAGGCCGAGCGTTTTAAACAAGAATTTAGTATGCCGGTCGTGGTCGCGGTAAATCTGAATTTAACCGGTACCGCGGTCATCAAACGCGGCGATCAAAAAACCAACCCGAATATCGAACTCATAGGCTCAGATGAAAATTATATGCTCACCGGCGGGCGCAAACTGGCTTACGGACGTAACTTTTCATCGTCTGAGTTGCAGCACGCCGCTAACGTGGTGATCATCGGTGATGAGATCAGGAAGCGGCTATTTAAAAACGAGGATCCGATCAATAAAGCCATCTATATCGGTAAGAACAGGTTCCTTATCGTTGGCTCATTTGTTGCAAAGGGAAGCAGTTCGGGTTTCGGCAGCGGCGACAAATTTTGTTTGATACCGGTTTCGGCGGCTAAGCAGATCGACACCACGTCTAAGCCTTCATTTACAGTAACAGTAAAGGCAGCCAGCCCTGAGGCCTTAGACGCTACCGTGGGAGAAGCCACCTCGGTATTCCGCAATGTGCGCGACCTCAATATTCACCAGGATAACAATTTCGAGATATCCCGGAGCGATGCCATCCAGCAGCAATTGTCGGGGCAGTTGGCAGGCATGACGATCGGCGGTTTTGCTATAGGCATCATTACACTGCTTGGCGCCGCCATCGGTTTGATGAATATTATGCTGGTTTCAGTTACCGAACGTACACGGGAGATCGGCGTGCGCAAGGCGATCGGTGCGACGCGATCTATCATACGCAAACAATTCCTCATAGAAGCAATCGTTATTTGCCTGATCGGCGGTGCGGGGGGTATCATCCTGGGTATAGCAGCGGGTAACCTGATCGCAGTTCCGATCAGCGGTTCATTCACAATACCCTGGTTCTGGTTGTTTGCAGCAGTGATCCTGTGTACCATAATTGGCCTGGTTTCAGGATTTTACCCGGCTAACAAGGCTTCACGGCTCGATCCGGTGGAAGCGTTGCGGTACGAGTAAGGACTATTATTCTTCCCCCCTGGGCTTTATGTTTTTCATGTTAAAGCGCGGCTTATAGGCTGGCTTTGTTGCTGTGTCGTCTGCAGATTTTCCTTCAGATGGGCTTTCTGACGGTGGCTCGGCTTTTGGCTCGTCCGGTTCTGGCACAGGCTCGGCCGATTTTGTAACTCCAGCTTTAAATCTTGGTGTAAAGCCCGGTTTTGATACCGTGGGGGCCGGTTGAGCTGCGGGTTCTTCTTTTTTTTCTGATGCAGGTTCAGCTGGTTTAGTAACTCCTGCTTTAAATCTTGGGGTAAAACCTGGCTTGGGTGCAGGGGCCGGGGCAGCGGACGTTTCCGCAGGATCCTTTGGTTCTGTTGCAGGCGTTCCCTCCTTCGGTCCGGCAGGCTTAGCCATGCCCGCTTTAAAGCGCGGCTTGAAACCGACATTCGGAGTTGGCGCTGCAGTTTCGGATAATGTGTCGGTAATGGTTTGCTCGGCAAGTTTGTTTTCAATAACCACCTTTTCCTCTTTTGCCTCCGGAGCCAGGTGATATCGCAATCTTAATTTATTGAACCAGTATTTCTTAGTGTGGTCGAAGCTTTTTTCGCCCATCTGTTCAAAATGGGTTTGGAATTCAGCAAAAAGAGCCGGTTCGGCTTTTCCCAAAGCCGCCAGGTCAATTTTCTTTTTGCGAAAAAATTCTTCGAAAGTCATGTTAGAGAGATTTGAGATTTGAGATTTGGGATTTGAGATTTTTTGTCTCAAACCCTCATCTCGTCTCTCGTTTAATTCTTTGTCTCACATCTCATATCTCACGTCTCACATCTATAGATTAACGTCCAAGTTAAGACGGTTAAAATGGATGCCTTTGTCGGTTTGCGTCCAGTCGTTGCGTTCTTCGTCGGTAGCATTCATCAGTTGCGGGAAAAACTCGAGCGGGAAAATCTGCGGCTTCGCGCCTTCCTCCTTTTCTATCAACAACAGGCCCGGGCTAAAAGTTACTTTGACCTTCTGTTGTTGCTTGCGTGAGGTGAATAAAGGCATAATTCCGTTTCTGTTAATGAGATTGCTTCGTCGCCCGCTCCTGCGGTCCTTTCTGCTCCTCGCAATGACGAGCTAACTTACGCCTCGCTCATGTTGTGGTACACCGCCTGCACATCGTCGTCCTCTTCCAACTTATCGATTAGCTTCATGACATCCGCTGCCGCTTCTTCGCTTACTTCATGGAACGATTGCGGGATGCGTTCCAACTTGGCCGACTTTACCTCGATACCGGCGTCTTCCAAAGCTTTCTGCATTTTACCGAAATCTTCAAAAGCTGTATGGATCACAGCTATGTCGTTGCCGTTCTCATCAGCTTCAACAAACAGGTCTTCCAGGCCGGCATCGATCAGTTCCAGTTCCAGTTCTTCCAGGTCGCGGTCGCCGGGCTCGAAAGTAAATACCGACTTACGGCTAAAAACGAAATCCAATGAACCGGTTTTACCCAACGTGCCGCCTGTCTTGGTAAAATAACTGCGAACGTTGGCTACGGTTCTGTTGGTATTATCGGTCGCGGTTTCTACCAGTACGGCCACGCCATGCGGGGCATAGCCTTCGTACACAATCTCTTCGTAGTCGCCGGCGTCCTTACTCGATGCACGCTTGATCGCCGCTTCCACGCGGTCCTTCGGCATGTTTACCGCTTTGGCATTCTGCACCGCGGTGCGCAGGCGCGAGTTCGCTTCGATGTTCGGGCCGCCCGATTTTACGGCCATGGCAATTTCCTTCCCTAAACGGGTAAACTGGACCGCCATTTTGGCCCAGCGTTTAAATTTTCTTTCTTTACGGAACTCAAATGCTCTTCCCATATTTTTTAGTTCATGGTTGATGGATCATGGTTCATAGCCATGTCCGGTCCATGGTCCATAGTCCATAGCGCTAAGGTGCAAAAATAAGCATAAAGCTGAAAGACTAAAGCTTAAAGCGAAAAGACTAAGTCAGAAAGCTTTTTGCAAATGTCGGTTAGTCAAAACTGATTAATCGTGAGGCTGTTTTTCACGTTTTTGCATCGCATCAGTGAATTGATCTGCTAAATCTTTTTGCCCGTGGTCATTTATTGCTTTGATAAGCTGCTTGTATTCCGGATAAGCGGCATGATTTTCCACATCAGCAAGGAATGTGATAAGATTGGATTGTTCTTTAGGGCTAAGTGAGTTTACTTTTTGAATAAACAACCTCGTAAACTTATTCCCTAATTCTACGATTCCATGTTGCAAGTAATTAACCGCGTCGGCATCCCATTTTAAATCCTTTCCAATATCTACTGCTTTACTGATAACGGCGACAGGATGATACTTAGCTAATCTAAAGAAGCCTTCAATATAGTCAAAACCATCGGATAATTGACCGTAGCCAGGCGGATTAAACACGCTAAGAAATTGAGTTGTATCTTTAGGGAAAATATTAATGTAATTTAATTGGTAGGTTTTTGAATCCGGATGTTCTTTTAATTGAATGTAAGCGGATTTGACTTGTTTGCTTTTAGTCGATAGTTGTTGAGGCAAAGCCAGGTTAGCTGTTGCAATTAGGACAAGGATTATTTGTAGTGGTTTATTCACAGTAACGCCAAGGGTTGACTCTAAGTTACTAATTTTGACATCAACCTAATAAACCCTTAATTGTCTTTCGGACTTGCGCCGACTTTCGGACTTCCCGACAAAAAAGCTTTCTGCTTTGGTCTTTCCGCTTTCCGCTCTAAGCCATTTTGCTCAAATTCACCAGCATATCATTCACCATTTTCGGCAGATCGTATTCCAGTTGCCACCCCCAATCCTTTTGGGCATAGCTGTCGTCGATGGATTTGGGCCAGCTATCGGCAATGGCCTGGCGCGGGTCGTTGGCGGCGTAGCTGATCTGAAATTCAGGAATTGCCTTTTTGATCTCTTCTGCTATTTGAGCAGGAGTGAAGCTTATGCCGGCGAGGTTGTAAGATGATCTGATCGTCAGGTTTTCAGCAGGCGCATCCATTAGGGTAATGGTCGCGCGGATGGCGTCATCCATATACATCATCGGCAGGGCCGTGTTTGCCGAAAGAAAACATTCGTATTTGCCGTTCTTTAAGGCCTCGTGGAAGATATGAACCGCATAATCGGTCGTGCCGCCGCCCGGGTTGGCGCGCCAGCCGATGAGGCCGGGGTAACGGATGCTGCGTATATCAAGACCGTATTTATTAAAATAGTATTCGCACCATCTTTCGCCGGCCAGCTTGCTGAAACCGTAAACCGTATTCGGGTCCATTACGCAATATTGCGGCGTTTCGTGCTGCGGCGAATGCGGCCCGAAAACGGCTATCGAGCTTGGCCAGAAAACTTTGTTCACCTTAAATTCCACCGCGAAGTCCAGCACGTGGAGCAGGCCGGTCATGTTCAGATCCCAGGCCATTTTGGGTTTTTGCTCACCAACAGCCGAAAGGATGGCGGCCAGCAAATACACCTGTGTGGGCCTGTGCTTATTAAAAATGTGGTGAAGATTATCGTGATCTAACACGTTGGCGATCTCGAACGGGCCGGTGTGCCGTATAGCGTACGTTGGGCTTTTGATGTCGGAAGCGATGACGCTGTCGGCGCCATAAATATTACGTAAAGCGCTCACCAGTTCTGTCCCTATCTGGCCATTGGCGCCTATGACTAATATTTTTTCGGTCATGAAAGTTCAGTTGATGCAAAGGTAGATTTTTTTGTGCGAACAGTTGCGGCTTTTACGTGCGAATTTGTAGAAATCGAAAAACGATCGTACATTTTTTACAAATCCTCAAATTCTTTGTCGTTTTTCTGTTAATAAATTAACATTCACACAATTCAACTACGGGTTGGGCTGACAAACCACGAAAAATTCGGATATTTGCCTTTCAATTAATTTTTATCGTTAACAATTTACAACAAAATGAAACCTCCGCAGGAAGCTTCATTACCATTAAAAAACAATTAAATGCAATGAAAGTCGCAGTAGTAGGTGCCACAGGATTGGTGGGCACTAAAATGTTGCAGGTTCTGGCAGAACGCAACTTCCCCGTAACAGAATTGATCCCCGTAGCTTCGGAAAAGAGTGTTGGTAAAGACGTAACATTCAAGGGTAAGCAGTATAAGGTGGTTTCTGTAGAGGATGCGATAAAACAGAAGCCCGACCTGGCCCTCTTTTCGGCCGGCGGGAGCACTTCATTGGCCCAGGCCCCTCGCTTCGCCGAAGCGGGTACGACCGTTGTCGACAATTCATCGGCATGGCGCATGGACCCTACCAAGAAGCTGGTGGTGCCGGAAGTGAACGCCAATGTTTTGACAGCCGAAGACAAGATCATAGCAAACCCCAATTGCAGCACCATTCAAATGGTGGTGGCGCTGAAGCCGCTGCACGATAAATACAAGATCAAACGCGTGGTGGTTTCTACTTACCAGTCGGTAACCGGTACCGGTGTAAAGGCGGTCGACCAGCTGTTCAACGAACGTAAAGGCATTGAGGGCGTAAAGGCTTATCCCTACCAGATCGACCTGAACGTATTGCCGCATATCGACGTTTTCCTGGATAACGGTTACACCAAGGAAGAAATGAAGATGGTGAACGAAACCAAAAAGATCATGGGCGACGACAGCATCCGCGTTACGGCCACTACGGTGCGTATCCCGGTTATCGGCGGCCACTCGGAGTCGGTGAACATCGAGTTTGAAAAGGATTTTGATCTGGACGAGGTGAAGGATCTTTTATCAAAAGCCCCGGGCGTTGTCGTGGTGGACGACGTAGCCAACCTGAAATACCCGATGCCGCTGGACGCGCACGAAAAGGACGAAGTTTTTGTGGGCCGCCTGCGCCGCGACGAAAGCCAGCCGAATACACTGAACGCCTGGATCGTGTCGGATAACCTGCGCAAAGGCGCCGCTACCAATGCGGTGCAGATAGCGGAGTATTTGATGGCGAATCATTTGATCGGGCAGGGCGTAGAGGTTGAGTAAGTTAGAATGAGTTGATTAGGTTGATTGAGTTTGGCCTAATCTTTAGAATATAGATAGGGATGATCAGTAGATTATCCCTATTTTTATTATATGAAATGCCTGAACTTTTACCTTTTTGTTTTTTACTGCCTCACTACATTGTCGGTTTTCGCGCAAGCACCCAGAAGAATAGTTGAAGACGATTTGGCAAAATCCTTCAAAAGGATAGATTATTGGGATCAGCGACATAATAAAGATACCTCCTGGTCAGATTCTCTTCAGGCTGCAAATGATGTATTTGGCAAAAAGCTCCAATATTACACAAACAACTATCCCGAAACTATGAGCTCATTGTATAATCTGGAGGCGTTGGGCTTGAAAATTACTGAGTCATCCGATGGATTGTTCCGAATTTATTCCTGGGACGAAAAAGGAGGCGGTACGATGCATGAGTTTGAAAATGTGATGCAATACAGAGACAAAGACAGGACTCATTCAATTTGGGCACGTGATACTGACATGGGACGCTTAGATAAATATATCCCGTTTTATACAAAAATCTACACTTTGAAGGTGAAAAATAAAATCTACTATTTAGGGATATATGCGGGCATTTATTGTTCTGCTTGCCGAGGACAAGGTTTACAAGTATTTTCTATCGAAAACGGCAAATTGAATGACGATGTAAAAATTATTAAAACACATACTGGCTTACATAGTCAACTATACTATGAGTATAATCTATACTATGCATTGCACAAAAATGCAAGATCATTGCTTCATTTCGATGCGAGTTCGAAAACTATATTTGTGCCTGTAGTGGAAAAAGAAAAAATAACCAATTACTATTTACTCTACAGATTCAACGGCCAATACTTTGAGCGGGTAAAGAATTAACTCAATCAACCACCCACTTAATCAACCCAATCAACTAAATTCGCAACCATGATTTCCTTTGCCCATCGCGTATTCATGGAAGTGGCTGCCAATTTGAGTTTCTCCAAGGCGGCGCAGGTGCTGTTTGTTACGCAGCCGGCCATCAGCAAGCATATCAAGGCGCTGGAAGATCAGTACAAAGTTCCGCTGTTCGAGCGAAAGGGCAATAGCATCCTGCTGACCGAAGCCGGTAAAAAGCTCAACGAATACCTGCTGCAGGCAAAGGATATTGAGCGCAAGGTGGAGTACGACCTTTCCATTCTCAGTAACATGTCACAGGCAGCAGGCCATCTGCGGCTGGGAGCAAGCACTACCATCGCCCTGTATATTTTGCCGCCTATACTCTCAGGCTTCCAGCGCGAATATGCCAATGTACATGTGCAACTGGTTAACCGCAATTCCGAATACATCCTGAACGCCTTGCTTAACCACGAGGTTGATATAGGCATCATCGAGGTAGATAATAAACTCACCACCGTTTCTTATAAGCCTTTTATGAGCGACGAAGTAATACCGGTTTGTTCGGCCACCAGTCCGCTTGCGGGCAAATCCCTTACGCTGAAACAGCTTTTAAAGACGCCGGTCGCCCTCCGTGAGCGCGGTTCGGGCACGCTGAATGCTTTGCTGAAAGCGCTATCCGATCATCATATCAAACCCGCCGACCTGAACGTGAAGATCAGGCTTGGCGGTACGGAGGCTTTAAAGAATTTTTTATTGGCCGACCAATGCCTCGGCTTTATGCCCAAACCTTCCATTATACGCCAGCTTGCTGAGGGCGACCTGGTAGAAGTGCCTATCGAGGACCTTAAAATAACCCGCGATTTTTATTTTATTCGCCGCAAAGGGACCGAAGACTTCGGGCTCACCAGCAACTTCATCAATTTTGCCTTACAATACGTCTGACCAACATTGAATTTGTCCTGCAATATGTCTAAGGTCATTCTTTTATAAAAAACTCTAAACCAACTTTGTCATAAAATGTAGTTTATAGAAAGAGCATTTAGTTATTTCATCAATAAACACCAAGGTTATGGCAAGATTGGATCATCGAAGGGTAGCGATCCTTATAGAAGAAGGGTTTGAACAGGTTGAATTAACCAGCCCAAAAGAAGCGCTGGAAGCGGCAGGCGCCAAAGTGGATGTAATATCGCCCAAAAGCGGCAAAATAAAGGCATGGAACCATACCGATTGGGGCGTCGAGATCAATGTAGATAAACAGCTCGACCAGGTAAGCCCGGACGATTATGATGCGCTGATGTTGCCCGGCGGCGTAATGAACCCGGATAAACTGCGCCAGAACAAAGAAGCGGTAGCCTTTGCATCGGCTTTTTTAGACGAAGGGAAGCCGGTGGCGGCCATTTGTCACGGTCCGCAATTGCTGATCGAAACCGGGCTGATCGGCGGCAAGAATATGACATCGTACCCCTCACTGCAAACCGACCTGAAAAATGCCGGCGCACATTGGATAGACCAGGAGGTGGTAGTAGATAACGGTTTGGTTACCAGCCGTACGCCAAAGGACCTGGAGGCATTTAACAGCAAAATGATCGAAGAGATCGGCGAAGGTCAGCACCACGAGGCATAAAGGAAACAAAATTCACAACAAGAGGGAAGCATTCCGGTTAGCATCGGGATGCTTTTTAATTTCCGGCATATTTCCTATTTCTTCTGGGTTATTTACTCGCCGCACTTTGGTCAGCACGCCTTCCAGTATGGGTAAGGTATTATTCAGGCTTTTAGTCTTGATGAGAAAATTCCAGACCGGTTCGAATTTTTTCCAGCCGCCGGCATAGCAAAAGTGCTTCAGTTTATGGGTAAGGGATTCATGACCCATGCTTGCCTCAAAAATGTTACTCCATTTGTAAAACTCCTTATAGGCCCACCAGTAACCGTTTTCAAGCTCATCGGCAGTCATGCTTTTGGTTTGATATACCACGGTGCGGGTATCATATTTGTCCCAATTTCGGTGCAATATTCGTTTTTGCTCTTCCATCTGCCTGAACAGTTCCGTACCCGGGTAGGGTGTGAGGATATGATAGGTAGACGTAGTGATCGCATTCTTTACGCCCCAGTCTACTGTTCTTTTAAAAACGTCTTTGTCGTCCTCGTCCAGCCCGAAGACGAAGCTCCCGTTGATCATAATTCCCAGCGAATGCAGCCGATTGACGGCCTTTGTGTAGTCTTTTTCCAAATTCTGCTTCTTATTGCTCTGCCGAAGGTTTTCCGGCGAAAAGGTTTCAAAGCCAACGAATAAACTGCGCAGCCCGGCCTCGGCCGCTTTTTCGATCAGGTTTCCCCTGAGGATAGAATCGACCGTGGCAGCTCCCTGGAACACCCGGTTCATGCCTTTCATGCCGTCGAACAAGCCTTCGGCGAAGCGGGCGTTACCCAGCAGATGATCGTCCAGAAAGTACAAATGTCTTCCTGGCAGCCTGTCGATCTCGGCCAAAGCGTCGTCTACTTCCTGCGTGTAAAATGTTTTGCCGCCTTCAAAAAAAGCGTCTTTATAACAAAAGCTGCAATGGTGCGGGCAGCCACGCGTTACCACGATCGAATTGGGTACAAAGTATAGATGACGTTTGATAAGATCCCTCCGGATAGGCGGTACTTTAACCAGTGTTCGTATAGCCGATCGGTAAATCTTTTGCGGCCGGCCATTGCGAAAGTCTTCCAGAAACCTGGGGAAGGTGTCTTCGCCAGGCCCCATAAAAATCGTATCGGCATGCGGCGCGGCTTCAAAGGGTAGTGAGGTTACATGCAACCCGCCGAGGATCACATAAGCCCCTTTGGCCCGGTAATGATCGGCCAGCGCGTAAGCGCGATAGGCGTTGGTGATGTAAACCTGTATGACCACTAAATCGGGCTCGTCATCAATATTCAGTTTTTCTACGTGCTGGTCCTGCAGGTCGATCTCGTCGTCCGGCGAAAGATAAGCAGCCAGGGTAGCCAGCCCAAGCGGGGGGAAAAGTGAATATTTAATCGGACGCCAAAACGGGTTTTCAGCTTCGGTCAGCGCCGGGAGTATCATTTTTACTTTCATAAATTATTTAATAAAAAGTACTTTGAGTTACAAAGTAAATAATGATAAAATAATTGAGCAAGAAAAAAAGTGTTAAAAAGAGTTAACGGAAATTTATTCGGAACGAACCATGTTCTCCAGCGCGTCGATGAATTTCGGCGAATCGTTCAGGCTCTCCACCAATTGCACTTCTTCGCCGCCAAGCGCTTTAAATTCGGTTCCGTATTCGACGGGCACTTCGTAGATCGTTTCAAGACAGTCGGCCACAAATGCCGGACAAAATACCAGCAGGCGCTTTTTGCCTTCTTTAGCCATATTGCGCACCACATCCACTGTGTAAGGCTGCACCCAGGGATCGTTGCCCAGGCGCGACTGGAAACAAACCATATATTTTTCCTTCGGGATATTCAATTTTTTGGCGATCAGTTTTGCTGTATGATGCGATTGCGCTGAATAACAGAACCGGTTACTATCGGTTAACGTTTTACAGCAGTCGGCCGCCTTAAGGCAGGTCTGATGCGTATGGTCCGATTTGATCAACTGGCGCTGCGGCAGGCCATGAAAGCTGAACAGGATATGGTCGTAAGTTTCGGGCTTATACTTGCGCGCGTTATCGGCGAAGGTCTCAATCATCAGTTCGTTGTCGTGGAATGAATTGATGAACCGGATAGTCGGCTTGGTCATCCATTGCTGCACCAGTTCCATCACCTTATCGTAAACCGAACCGGTACTGGCGGACGCGTATTGCGGGAATAACGGAATGACGACAATATCGTAGATTAACGCGTCTTTTAACCTTTGCAGTGCCGATGCTATGGAAGGGCTTTGATAGCGCATTCCCAGTTCCACTACGTAGTCGTCGCCTAATTTTTCCTGCAACAGCTTTTGCTGAAGCTGGCTGTAATAGAGCAGGGGCGAACCGGTTTTTTCGTCCCAAATGGCCTGGTACAACTTAGCCGATTTTGGCCCGCGGGTCGGGGCGATGATCCCTTTTACGAGCAAAGTACGGCCTATCGGGTTAATATCGATCACCAGCGGGTCCATCAAAAATTCGCGCAGGTACTTGCGCACATCGGCGGTTGAAGGGCTGTCGGGCGTGCCCAAATTGACCAATAAAACTCCTTTTTTACTCATAGTCAAGGCGCAAAAATAATAGATTTTTATTCTTGGCCGCTTCCGGTGCGGGAATATTGCGAATAAATGAAATTGCTAATTTAAAACGGATACTGGGTTCGGACGGCAACGTGAACTATCTTATTGAGATAATCTCTTGTCCTGCTTTTGCTGCTCGGAAAAAAATATTTCAAAAAAAATTGCGCAACCGAGTAATTGCGTATATATTTGCAATCAAACGGTTGCAAATATGAGACGAGACATTTACCAGGCTATTGCCGATCCGACGCGCCGGGCCATTCTGACCTTGCTGGTAACCGGCGCTATGACGCCAAATGCCATCGCGGAGCATTTTAACAGCAGCAGGCAGGCGGTTTCTAAACATATACAGATACTGAGCGAGTGCGGCGCGCTGAAGCAAGAGCAGCAAGGCCGCGAAATTTATTACCATTTAGAAGTAAGCAAAATGAAAGAGGTGGACCAATGGATGGAAGCCTTCCGCAAGCTGTGGGAGGACCGCTTTAACCAATTAGACGATCTGTTAAAAGACTTATAAACTCAATAATCATGACCAATAATTTTGTGTTCGAGCCAGATATGGCTGCCAAAAAGATCTTCGTGTCGCGCGAGTTTAACGCGCCCATTGAAAAAGTATGGAAAGCCTGGACAGAGCCCGAATTGATAGAAAAATGGATAGCGCCGAAACCCTGGATAGCCAAAACCAAAACTATGGATTTTACTGTTGGCGGAATATGGTTGTACGCCATGGTTAGTCCCGAAGGCCGGAAACATTGGGTATATGCTAAATTTACCGCCATAGAAAATGGCCGTACTATCGCCACAACCGGTATGTTTTGTAACGGGGACGGTAACCCGATTGAAAACGGACCAAAATCATATCGCGATACGCAATTCTTGTCCATTGACGGCAATAGAACGAAGGTTGAGTCGACGATAATTTTTGAAGAAGAGTCAACCATCCAAATGTTCGTCGAAGGCGGCTTTAAAGAAGGCAGTTCAATGACCTTTAACCAGTTGGACGAGCTGCTCGCCTTGAAATAACAGTCAATAAATCGTATAAAACTAAGCAGTCATGACAAATAATTTTGTATTCGAAAAGGACCTTACAGCGAAAAAAATCCATGTAGTGCGCGAGTTTAACGCGCCGATTGAAAAAGTATGGCAAGCGTGGACCAATCCTGATATTCTCGAAAAATGGTGGGGACCGAAACCGTGGATAGCCAAAACTAAGTCGATGGAGTTTAAAGTGGGCGGCGCGTGGTTATACGCTATGGAAGGCCCGGAAGGTCAGAAACACTGGAGCTATGTAAAGTTTACCGCTATTGACGAGGGAAAAAGATTTGCTGCTGATGCTGTATTTTCTGATGAGAACGGCAACACAGCGCCGGGCGCGCCGGTTGGGCATTGGGACAATAAATTTATAGCCGTTGGCAATAAGACCAAAGTAGTGGTAGACCTAAGTTTTGACGAGGAAACTGACTTTAAGATGTTAGTGGAAATGGGCTTTGAAGGCGGCTTTACGATAGGATTGAACCAGTTGGATGAATTACTGGCATCATAATAAAACAAAAAGACTTAACAAATACGACCAATTTTAGAAACAATAGATATGAGAAAATTAAAACTACAGATGCAAATGACCATTGATGGTTTTGTATCCGGCCCTAATGGTGAGCAAGACTGGGTATTTGTATCCGGTAAACAAGACCCGGAAGCATTACAACAGATCGTCGACTTCAGTGTGCAACTCGCGGCCGGCTGCGATACCATTTTGCTGGGGCGCAAGCTATCCCAGGGAGGGTTCATCGATTACTGGAAAAATGTAGGCGACAACCAGCCCGATAATCCCTGGAATCCTTTTGGCAAGCTCATGGTCAGCCATCGCAAGATCGCTTTCAGCCATACCGAAACCGCTATTGCCGGGCATAACGTCGAGGTGGAAAACGGCGATCTGGCCACGGCCGTACAAGAGTTGAAAAATCAACCCGGCAAAGATTTGCTTGTTTACGGCGGTGTAAGTTTTGTAAGCTCGCTGGTCAGCCTCAACCTTATCGATGAATATTATCTGATCGTCAACCCCATCGCCATCGGCAGCGGACTTTCAATTTTCAAAGAAAGAAAAGTGCTTGAACTGAAAAGCTCGACGGCTTTCAAACATGGAAAGATAGTGAACAAATATGTGCTGGCATAGCGTATGAGGGGGTGAATACGATCATTGGTTGATGCCAATTACGCGGGTTTATGAATTTAAAATTTCTCCAATTCCGCTTTTACCTGTTCCATCAGCCACATAGGGGTCGAGGTAGCGCCGGCTATGCCGATTTTATCGCCGGGTGAGAACATGGATTTTGCCAGTTCCTCCGGCGACGAAATAAAATAGGTATCCGGATTATGTTTCTTGCACACTTCAAACAGCACTTTGCCATTGGATGATTTTCGGCCCGAAACAAACACCACTTTATCGAACCTGGCCACAAATGCTGGCAGATCCTTGTCACGATTGGACACTTGCCGGCAAATGGTGTCGTTGGCCTTCACTTCGTAGCCTCGTGAAAGCAATTCGTTTTTGATGCTATAGAATTTCTCGGTGCTCTTGGTCGTCTGGCTGTATAGTGTGAATTTTTCGGGTAAATCGACATTGTCCAATTCGGCGATGTCCATAAAAACAAGGGCCTCGTTATTCGTTTGTCCCTGCAGGCCGATCACCTCGGCGTGGCCGGGCTTGCCGAAGATCAGTATCTTTTCGTTATCGTCGTACGAAGTTTTGATGCGGTTCTGCAATTTCAGCACTACCGGGCAAGAGGCATCGATGAGCATGATGTTGTTCTCCAGCGCCAGCTTATAGGTTTCGGGCGCTTCGCCGTGCGCCCGGATGAGCACTTTCTCGTTGTGCAGGCTTTTCAGGTCGTCGTGGTTGATGATGCGCAGGCCTTTTGCCTTCAGGCGTTCCACTTCCTCATCATTATGCACAATATCACCCAGGCAATACAGGTAGCCCTCTTCTTCCAGTATTTCTTCGGCCATGTCGATGGCATAAACCACGCCAAAGCAAAAACCTGAATCCTGGTCAATCGTCACCTGCAAATTATACTCGCCCATGGTGATGCAAAATTACGTTTTTTATGATTACGCCGATTTATTTTATGATTCCAGAGATGGTTTTGATTAAACTGAATTATCATCCCCCGCTTAGGGGGCGGGGAAAGGCCTTACACTCTCCTGCCTTTCCATACGGTGGTTTTAGTAAGGTGTCGCTGTATGGCCGACGAGGCGATTAGCACCATGCTGAATATCTGCAAAGGATGGAGGATAACATTTCGGATCACATTTTGTCCGGCGAGGAACGAGATCATGATCCGCGTCAATATGATTAGCCCGGCCATCAGCACGATAAGGTTGGGGCTGAAGGTCATGGTAATAATGATGGGCCCCACGGTCAGGAAAAAAAGGAATAGTATAAAGCTGAAAATATTATAATTAAAGGCCGCCAGGAAGTTTTTACCAAAACCATCTATTGCGCCCGCAAAGCTTTTATACATGCGACAGCTTAACATGCCGTTAGCGAGCAGGCTTTCGCCGTTAAAGCCTACGGATTTGACCCTTTTCATGATCTCGATATCCTCCACTACCTTATCGTTGGCCAGCTTGTGCCATTGATACTGATGATAAATTTGAGCATCGAATAGCATGAATTGCCCGCTGGCGGCCGCAAAAGCAGGGTTTTTTGAAAGGAACACCAGGCGCAACGGCAGCAGGTTGAGTAAAATATAATGCATTAAAGGTACGACGATCTTTTCACCCAGCGTATCCATCTGCTGGTTGGCAAAAAGACTGAGCAGAGCCAGGCGGCGCAGGTGCATCCGGTGTACGGCGCTATTGATAAGCCCGTTATGCACTTGTTCATCGGCGTCAAGAAACAACAGGTATCTGCCTTTGGCTTGTTTGGCCAATTGGTGGCAGGCATAATTCTTTCCCAGCCAGTTGCCGGTCAGTTCGCTGCCTTTGATCACCCTGAAAGCCGGCCGTTCGGCAGCGAACCGGGCGCAAATATCATAGGTGCCATCTGAT
The DNA here is from genome assembly GCA_018267005.1 of Bacteroidota bacterium. Lineage (GTDB taxonomy): Bacteria > Bacteroidota > Bacteroidia > Sphingobacteriales > Sphingobacteriaceae > Mucilaginibacter. The sequence continues at coordinate 26,757 of JAFDZK010000001.1, read as the reverse complement.
GAATCGTCATCCAGTATGATCACTTCATAATTGGAGTAGTCCTGGCTGTATATCGACTGAAGAAGCGTTAAGATATTTTCCTCCTCGTTACGTGCCGGTATTAATATTGAAACCAGGTCGGTATAGCCGCGGTTTATGCGACGCAGCTTTGGGTCGGACACAAAATTGAACACCGTTACCGTGAGGCGCAGTATCAGGAAGAAAAAAATAATATATATCGCGAAAAACACTTAGCGGCAAGATAGCTGTTTTGTGCTAATGATTTATAAAGCTCATGATCATGTCCGTTGCCCCGGTATGCTCCTGCACGTACCGCTTTATTTTAGGGCTTATGTTTTTATAATCTTTTAGCAGATCAGCAAAACGGGCTCTCAGTTCTTCCTCATTATTGATGCTAAAGCCCAGGCTTAACGACACCAGGTCCCGGGCCTCCTTAAACTTTTGGTAATTCGGCCCGAAAATAACTGGTAGCCCAAAAGCCGCGGCTTCCAGGGTGTTATGTATGCCAGCACCGAAGCCGCCTCCAATGTAGGCGATACCGCCGTATTGATATAGGGATGAAAGCATGCCGATGTTGTCGATAATTATTATTTTAATATCCGGGATTGGAGATTGGAGATTGGAGATTTGAGAATAGCGGGCAGTTGAGTTTTCGGGCAGAATATTGACCAGTTTATTTATCCGTTCTTCGCTGATCTCGTGCGGTGCAATAATGAATTTCCAGTCGGGCTGCTCTTTTATCAATTGCGCAAGCAAGACCTCATCTTCGGGCCAGGTGCTTCCGGCGATGAATACATTTTGGTTATTCTTAAATTCTTCGATAATCGGGAATGATCTCGGCTGCTGCGCGTTGGCCCACACCCGGTCGAAGCGCGTATCGCCGCTTACCGATACATTAGCTATGCCAATGCCTTGCAGTAATTTTTTCGAATCCTCGTCCTGCACAAAAAAACGGGTCACAAAGTTCAGCATTTTGCGATGCAGCCTGCCGTACCATTTAAAGAACACCTGGTTCGGCCTAAAAATGCCCGAGATAACGTATAACGGGATTTGCCGTTTATGCAGCTCATTAAAAAAATGATACCAGTACTCATACTTTGTAAAGACCGCAATGGTTGGCTTAATGGCGCTGATAAACTCACGTGCATTAACGGCAGTATCCAGCGGAAGGTAATAAACCGCGTCGGCCAGCGGAGTATTTTTGCGTATCTCGAAACCTGAAGGCGAAAAGAACGTTATAACCACGCGAATTCCGGGGTGCGAGGCCCGGTATGCCGCAAGCACGGGCTGGCCCTGTTCATATTCGCCCAGCGAAGCGAAATGGAACCAGGCGCTGGATGTAAATTCCGGGAATTGTGTATTTTTTCTGCCTCTTATCCACAGCTTCGCCTTTTTGTTAAAGGCTGAAGCGATGAGGATGAGAAGGAAATAAACTCGGATACCCAGGTTATAAAAAAGCAACATTGAATTTGAATTCTTATCTTCGCGGGCGTAAAAGTAGCAACAATAAAAACATAAATACTTATGAAATCCATCGTGAGCGGCCGCTTAAAATAGAACGGCTCACGATAGCTTGATAACCTTAAAAACAAAAATTAAAATCTATGAAAATAGCTGTAGTTGGGACGGGATACGTGGGTTTGGTTACCGGAACATGCCTGGCCGAAACAGGCAACCAGGTCGCTTGCGTCGATATTAACAAGCAAAAGGTTGAGATGATGCAGAACGGCAAGCTGCCGATCTATGAACCCGGGCTTGAATTGCTTTTTGTTCGTAACATCCAGCAAGGAAGGCTTCACTTTACTACCGACCTGGCGAGTGCGATAGCCGATGCAAAGATCATTTTTATGGCATTGCCAACTCCGCCGGGCGAAGATGGCTCGGCCGATCTGAGCTATGTTTTGGGCGCAGCTAAGGACATTGCCAAACTCATCAGGGAATATAAGGTTATCGTTACTAAATCGACCGTTCCGGTCGGAACCGCAGATAAGGTTGCCGCAGTGATCAGGGAAAATACGAATGTGGAATTTGCGATCGTATCGAACCCTGAATTTTTACGTGAGGGTGTCGCGGTAGAAGATTTTATGAAACCAGATCGCGTGATCATAGGCACCACAGATGAAAGGGCGCGCAGGATAATGGGGGAAGTATACGCTCCATACGTACGCCAGGGTAACCCGATCATATTTATGGACGAACGCTCGTCTGAACTGACCAAATACGCTGCCAATTCTTTCCTGGCAACCAAAATATCGTTCATGAACGAAATAGCCAACCTGTGCGAGCTGGTGGGCGCCGACGTGGATATGATACGCCGCGGCATAGGCGCCGACGACCGGATAGGCCGCCGCTTTCTGTTCTCGGGCATCGGCTATGGCGGTAGCTGCTTCCCTAAAGACGTACAGGCCCTGGCCAAATCGTCGGAAGAAAACCAATACGATTTCAAGATATTGAACGCCGTGATGAGTGTTAACAAAACGCAGCGCGCGGTATTCGTTGAAAAAGTTAAGAAGTATTTTAATGGCGATCTGAAAGGAAAAAAATTCGCCTTATGGGGTTTGGCGTTTAAACCCGAAACCGACGACATCCGCGAGGCTCCGGCTTTGTTCGTTATCGACGAACTATTAAAGGCAGGCGCCGATGTTGCCGTGTTTGACCCGGAAGCCATGAATAATGTAAAGGCCCTGGTAGGTAATAAAATTAGCTACGGGACCGATCAGTACGATGTGCTGGAAAATGCCGATGCCTTGCTGATCATGACTGAATGGTCGGTTTTCAGAACGCCGGATTTTGATCAGATAGCAAAGCTGCTTAAGAATAAGACTATATTTGACGGCCGTAACCTATACGATCTGCAAAAAATGATCGACTGCGGATTTTATTATAACAGCATCGGCCGTAAAATAGTTCAATAAATGATAAGGGAGCGCAAACGGGTACTCATTACTGGTGCAGCGGGTTTTTTAGGCTCACATTTGTGCGACAGGTTCATCAAAGAGGATTTTCATGTTATTGGCATGGATAACCTCATTACCGGCGACCTGCGGAATATCGAGCATTTGTTTAAACTGGAAAATTTTGAATTTTACAACCACGACGTTTCCAAGTTCGTTTATGTTCCCGGCGATTTGCATTATATCCTGCATTTTGCCTCGCCCGCGAGCCCGATAGATTATCTTAGGATACCTATACAGACCTTAAAGGTAGGTTCGTTAGGCACGCATAACTTGCTGGGTTTGGCGCTTTCCAAGAAAGCCCGGATGCTGATCGCCTCTACTTCTGAAGTTTACGGCGATCCGGATGTAAACCCGCAGCCCGAGGAATACTGGGGTAACGTCAATCCGGTAGGCCCGCGCGGGGTTTACGACGAAGCAAAGCGTTTCCAGGAAGCTATCACCATGGCTTACCACACTTTTCACGGTTTGGAAACCAGGATCGTTCGCATATTTAATACTTACGGTCCGCGTATGAGGCTGAACGACGGACGCGTATTGCCCGCTTTTATAGGTCAAGCCCTGCGCGGTGAACCGTTGACGGTGTTTGGCGACGGTTCGCAAACACGTTCGTTTTGTTACGTTGACGACCTGATCGAAGGTATCTACCGATTGCTTTTCAGCGATTATGCTTATCCTGTCAACATCGGAAATCCGGACGAAATAACCATCCGCCAGTTTGGCGAAGAAATTATTAAACTGACCGGCACCGACCAAAAATTGATCAGCCTGCCTTTACCGACAGACGATCCGAAACAACGTCGTCCGGATATTACCAAAGCCAAGGAAATTTTGGGCTGGGAACCAAAAGTATCCCGGGGCGAGGGCTTGAAAATCACTTACGAATATTTTAAATCCCTGCCCGAAAAAGAGATACAGCATAAGGATTTTACTTATTACAACAAGCGCTAATGGGAAAGATACTGGTTACAGGGGGATTGGGATTTATAGGTTCGCACACAGTTGTCGAGCTGATCAATGCCGGCTATGAGCCTGTGATCGTCGACGACCTGTCAAATTCCAATCCCCAAATTTTAGACCAGATCGAGAAAATAAGCGGCGTTCGGCCGGCATTCCACCAGATCGACCTAAGCGAGGAAAATTTGGTAAGAAAGCTTACCGTTGCTGAACCGGATATCGAGGGTATTATTCATTTCGCGGCTTCCAAAGCTGTCGGAGAGTCGGTTAAGCTGCCGTTAAAATATTACCGCAATAATATTTACCCGCTGGTCAACCTGCTGGAAGCCTGGTATGGCACTCCGTTAAATTTTGTGTTCTCGTCAAGCTGTACGGTTTACGGGCAGCCGGATGAGCTGCCGGTAACGGAGAAGTCGCCTGTAAAACCAGCAGCGTCACCATACGGAAACACCAAGCAGATAGCCGAGGAAATACTGCGCGATACCGTGGCGTCAGGCAGCAATTATAAAGTGATCGCTTTAAGGTATTTTAACCCCGTCGGAGCGCACGAAACAGCCTTGATCGGCGAGCTGCCGATCGGTGTGCCGCAAAACCTTGTGCCCTACATTACACAGGCGGCTATTGGCAAACGCGAAAAAGTTACGGTTTTTGGAGATGATTATAACACACCCGATGGCAGTTGTATCCGCGATTACATTCATGTAGTCGACCTCGCAAAGGCGCATATCGCAGCACTAAAGCTGATGCAGTCGAACAATTTTTCGGGCTATGATGTGTTTAATATCGGAACCGGCAAAGGAAATTCGGTGCTTGAGATCATTGCCGCATTTGAGAAATCGACCGGCGTAAAACTGAACTACGAGATCGGCCCGCGCAGGGAGGGCGATGTAGAGCAAGTTTGGGGCGACGTGACCAAGGCAGCGAGCCAGTTGCAATGGAAGGCAGAGCTCGGAATAGATGAAATGATGTCTTCGGCCTGGAATTGGGAAAAATATCTGTCTGAAAACCCTTTATAAGAGGATGAAGAAAATAATTATAACCGGGGGAGCGGGATTTATCGGCTCGCACGTGGTAAGGCGGTTTGTGAAAAACTACCCGCATTACCATATCATAAACCTGGATAAACTTACCTACGCCGGCAACCTGGCCAATTTGCGCGATATCGAGCACAACTCCAATTATCGCTTTGTTAAAGGCGATATCGTAGATATCGAGTTTATCAATAAGCTTTTTGAAGCCGAAAAACCGGATGCTATCATACACCTGGCCGCTGAATCGCATGTAGACAGGTCGATCAGTAACCCGCTGGATTTTGTGATGACCAACGTGGTCGGCACTGTAAATTTGTTGAACACGGCACGGCATCACTGGAGAGGCAACTATGATAAAACGAGGTTTTATCACGTGTCGACCGACGAAGTTTATGGCAGCCTGGGGGAAACAGGAATGTTCACCGAGCAAACGGCGTACGATCCGCATTCGCCGTATTCGGCGTCAAAAGCCGGATCCGACCATTTTGTAAGAGCATACCACGATACTTACGGTTTAAACACGGTCATCTCGAACTGTTCGAACAATTACGGCTCCTATCATTTTCCCGAAAAACTGATACCGCTGGCTATCAACAACATCAAACAAAATAAGCCCGTGCCCGTATACGGTAAAGGCGAGAATGTGCGCGACTGGTTATGGGTTGAAGACCATGCGCGGGCGATCGACCTGATATTTCATAAAGCTGCAGCCGGCTCGACCTATAATATCGGCGGCCATAATGAATGGAAGAACATCGACCTGATTAAACTGTTATGTCGTATATTGGATCGGAAATTAGGAAGGGTCGCGGGTGAATCGGAAAAATTGATCACATTTGTAACCGACAGGGCGGGCCACGATCTGAGGTATGCTATCGACGCCACTAAGCTAAAGCAAGAATTAGGATGGGTGCCCAGCATAACTTTTGAGGAAGGACTGGAAAAAACGGTCGACTGGTACCTTGCTAACGAGGACTGGCTGAAAGATGTAACTTCCGGACATTACCAGCAATACTACCAGGAACAATATGCTAACCGCTAACGATGTTTGGGTTATTTAAAAAGAAAGAGCAAAAGAAAGAGGTCACATTCAACTACAGTTCAATAGCCGTAGACATGCATTCGCATGTACTTCCTGGCATAGACGACGGCGCTCAGAATCCGCAGGAATCTGTTGAACTGATCAAAAAAATGATGGCGCTTGGCATAAAAAAAGTTATCGCCACGCCGCACATCATGGCCGATTATTATAAGAATAACGCCGAAACGATAGGTAACGCGCTAAAGCTACTTAAGGAAGAATTAAAAAAAGAAAACATAGATATTCCCGTTGAAGCCGCGGCCGAGCATTATTTCGACGAAACTTTCGAAGAGCGCATCAACAACCAAACGTTGATGACGATTGGCGGCAATTACGTGCTTTTTGAGCTATCGTTCATAAGCAAACCTCCCAATTTAAAAGAGATGATCCAAAAAATGCTTGACCTGAAATACAGGCCTATTTTGGCTCATCCCGAACGATATAGCTACATGGATATAAAACAATTGCGTTCACTGCGCGAAATGGGCTGTCTTTTACAAATAAATACGATATCGCTGCTTGGTTACTATGGGAGGGAAGCTAAAAAAACGGCTGAGTCGCTGATCGATAGTGATCTTGTCGATTTTATATCAAGCGACATGCACCACCTTCGTCATGCGGAAGCGCTGGAAAATGCACTCGCCACCAGCTACGTCGAAAAATTGGTGAACCACGGCTATCCGCTTAAAAATATAATGCTCAAGTAAGCTGACAGCTAAAAGGTTAAAGCGGAACGCTTGTCGTGAAATATAGGTTGATATTTGTCACGACTTACAAATGGTTGTAACATTATAACCGCTACAACTTTTACAATCATTACGACCAAGTATGTTACTTTTTGTGCGAAAACAGCCAGGCCATAAAGCCCGGTTCGGCAAAAGCATCGTCCCAGCAATTATGACCGTCGTTAGGATATAGCGTAAACTTCGGGTTGCCTCCTTCCGCTTTGATGGCGTTGACCATAACGATCGAATGATCGGGTGAGACCACATTGTCCTTTTCGCCGTGAAATATCCAAATTGGCACCTTTTTCGCATAGGCTTTGGCATTCAGGGTATTATCACCTCCGCACATAGCGAAGGCTGCGGCAAAAACGTCGGGTCTGCGGCGTAATATTTCAAATGTCCCCATCCCGCCCATGGAAAGGCCACCGACGTAAACGCGATACTTATTTACATAAGGCTTTTCGAGCAGTTGCGACAACAGCCCCAATAAATCCTGCATGGCCGGGGTCGGGTCGCCGCCTTCCACAAACTGGAAGCTATAGTGCCCGGCGGAATCCTGGCTTATCTTAGTGTTACTCCACCAGCCGTTTTTGGGGCATTGCGGGTAAACTACAATGGCGGGATATTTTATCCTGACAGTATCGTTCAGGAAAAGTTTCGGGCCATATTTGAGTTGTGCTTCATTGTCATTGCCGCGTTCGCCGGCTCCGTGCAAAACGATGATCAGCGCATATTTTTTTGTGGCATCAAAATCAAGCGGGAAAAGAATACGGTAAGGAAGCGTATCCTTCTTGTTAATATAAGTCCCTTTATCAAAGGATGAAACGTCCTGCGCTTTAGATAGTAACGGCAATGAAAGGCACAGTATTAGTAGGCTTTTAACAAATATTTTAGCTGCAGTCATAACAATGTTGAATGCAATTGTAACGAAAAATCGTGGTGTTTCGTCTTGAAAGTTATTCCGCCAACTGGATCCTTGCCTTTTTGAGATTCACCGGCTGTGGTATTTTAACATAATAGCCGGTGCCATCGTATTCCCTTTTGCGCGGATGTGCTTTGCAAGCTTCGCTGCAGCAGCCTTCCATCAGCGTACCGCATTCGTCGCACTGCGTAAAATGCTCGTTGCATTCCGGGTTGGCGCAGTTGATCATCTTGTCGGTAGGCTTGCCGCAATTAAAGCAGGCAGAAATGACAGCCGGGTTTACCGAATTTACATCGACGGCCAAACGGTTATCAAACACATAGCATTTGCCTTCAAAATCTTTGCCACCGGCTTCCTTGCCATATTTGATGATGCCGCCGTGTAGCTGATAAACGTCTTTAAAGCCTTCATGCAGCAGTAAGGCGGAAGCTTTTTCGCATTTGATACCGCCGGTGCAATAAGTTAGTATTTTTTTGTCCTTGTATTGGGCGAGCTCATTGATCTTAGCCGGGAAATCCCGGAAATTCTCAATGTCCAGTGTTACGGCATTTTTGAATTTACCCAGGTTATGCTCATAATTAGACCGAACATCAAGTATCACCACATCCTCCCGGTCCTTCATTTCCATGAACTCTGCCGGTTCAAGGTGTTTGCCCGTTCTTTTGGTCGGGTCGATGATCTTTGGGTCGCGTAAGCCTGAATGTACGATCTCCGACTTATAGCGCACGTGCATTTTGACGAATGAAGGCTCGTCGACTTCATCTATCTTAAATTCGGTCGAAGCAAAACGCGGATCGGCATGAACGGTGTCCATGTAAGTTTTACAGGCCTCAACCGTGCCCGAAACCGTGCCATTAAGACCCTCATCAGCCACGATGATGCGCCCTACCAAACCGAGCGATTTACAGAATTTGAGGTGATCCGCAGCAAACTGCTCCGCATCCGCTATTGCCGAATAGCAATAGTAAAGAAGTGTATTGTATTGACCCATAAAACATTGATACCGCTGCAAACGGCGTTTAATGATTTGCAAAAATAAGGTTTTGAGGTGAAAGGTAAAAGGATAAAGGTTGAATAGGTATTTAGTATAACCACCTTTAACCTTTCACCTTTACCCTTTCGCCTCCTACTTTATCCCATAAAAAATCCTGAAGCCCTGCTGATATTTTTTGTTGCCTTCGTACGCGAAACCGTAGTCGATACGGAAAATAAAGCGCTGGATGCCAATATAATATTCGGTGTAGTTTCTGTTCTGGTTGGTCGCCAGGTAATTTATGCCTGCTATTTCGTCGAGCTTAAGCCGCCGCAGAAACGGAATATGACTAAAAATGCATCCCGAAAAATTATGCTCGTAATGCGCTTCGAGGAATGGGCCGTCGGTGCTGTAGGTATAGAACGGGAGGAAATGGAAACTTCCCGGCGTCGGGTCGAAAGTAGTACCCTGGTTGCCGAGGAAGTGATTGTAATCCATAAAATACAACCGGGTATGGTTGAAAAAATCTCCCGCTACAAACTTAAACGCCGAATAGCCGAGCAGATCGGGCGCAAAATGGTCGTGAAATACTTCCAGCGATGCAAAATCATAGTTCACGTCAGAACCTAAAATACCGTTAAAACCCCTGCGGTAATTGAGCCTGATCTGCGGATACGGCGAAGGTTCATAAACGCGCCCGGTTGGGCGTGTGTCATATTGCTGATCGATGGTATAGGTAAATGAAGTGCTCAGTGTCAGCGCCTGGTTTTCGGGAAACAGCAGGGAATGGTCGTTTGCGGGAGCATCGGGCATCAACGGATTATTGGATGTCAGGTGACGGTAGGGGTAGTTTCTGAATGAGTAAAATGAGGTATTGTAGAGTTGCGTACGGTTGGCGTACGAGAGATCAGCTTGCCATACCAGGTTCTCATTGATGGCATGCTGGTAGCCAAATTCGCCGTATTCCGAGCGATAATATTTCACGAAATTTTGTTCGCTAAGCAATGTACTCAGCGTGTTAAAATACAGAGAGCGTGTCCCTACGTTGCTGAGGTCGAGTATATCGCTGCCAAAACCCAGAAGAAAGCGGCCGCGTTTTTGGGGATCATAGTCGTAGGCTATCCGCATATTGGCATTGAACAGATTATCGGCAAAGCCGTACCTGGCGTTAGGCGTGATACTGTACGAACTGTAGTCGTCAAAATAATGTGTATAGGTTCCTTTCAGATTGATGCCAAAACCTTCGACCGTATTGTAATACAGCGTTTGTATAAAAGGGTAAGTACTGATAGAATCTTTGTGGTTGTTGTAGGTAGCCTTATAGCCAAATACCAGGTAAGGGATTAAGTTGAAATTGTTCCTCGTTTTTTCTTCGTTGTACTTATTGACCGAGTTTTGCACCTCGGCCATAAAATCCTTGCGGTTATAATCCGAGCGCTCCTGCAGGGTCAGCGGTACGGGGCGCTGCCTGTCCCACCACGCCGAATCGCGTGTCTTGGCTATCGTATCAGTATGCATTCTTTCACCATCGAAAAAATGATCCGGGTAGTTGGGCGATAGATTGTAGTTATTGTATAGCCCCAGATAATAACCTTCGAATCCAAATCCGAGTACGCTGCCCTGAAAGGTATAACGTACCGATAACGGCTCCCATACACTGTCGCGTATGGGCACATATTGCTGGCTGATCCGCAGCGTATCCACCAGGTTCAGCAGGTTTGCCGCGCTGGTAAGCTGCAGGTCGATGCCATAAATACGCCAGTCGCCGTCAAGCACATAAACGTAGCCGGTAAATGCCTGTCTGAACCGGTGTTTCGGTACCACCTCTATCTTGTGTACGATAAGGCCGTTCTCCGGCTTTGATCCGACCAGGTAATAGTCGTAAAAATTAAATGCGTTAACGGCAAAAGGCGAAACGAATCCCCGGCTGCTCAAACCCGGGATAGTGAAAATATCCTTGTAAAAGTTAGCGGCCAGGTCTGATGCGCTGTTGTAGCTAAAAGCGGTATTCTGACCGGCAGCCCGCTGTGCGATGACCACCTCCTTAACCTTATCAGGTTGCTTAAAACTATAATCGGATAATGACTCCGTCTGGTACAAGATGCCTCTGCCGGTGCTGTCAAGATTTAATGCCGCGGTTACATTCTGCCCCATCAGCGATTTCGGCGCCCTTACCAACTTTTGCACACCCTTAATGTATTCTACGCAGGAATAAGCCTGCACCTGCCCGAGAAAGTACTGTCGCCTGGCCATTACCTTTTTGATCATATCCACAGCCGAATCGGGCGTGCGGCCATGGACCCGCTCGAACTTCCTGATCTGGTAGGTCTCATCCGTCATCTGCACGTTGTGCACCAGGTTCTGATCGGTTATCGTTATTTTCTCAGTGACTTCCTGGTAGCCTGGAAAGCGATAGATGATGCTGTAATTACCGGGTGTCAGTTTAAAGGTATAATTGCCGTTCTCATTCGCGGCGGTACCGTAAGTCGAATTTCTAATGTAGATTGAGGTAAAACCTACAGGTTTGTGAGTTTCTTTATCGGTTACACGACCGCTGAGAAGATAGGTCTGGGCCGATACACGCAATACGCACGTGAATAAAAATAGCAGCAGGAGATTTTTCATGTACGAACCGAAGCTATAACAGCCCAAATCAAAAATGTTTTGAAAAATAGGGATTTTGAGCCGAAAAGCACCATCGTTAGTAAAGTCCGGTGATGCCCGCCCTTTCGGCAGCCGGTTTAAAATGGATAAAAGCTTCAGCAGCCTGTACGCCGGCTTCAAGACCACGAAATTCCTCGAGAGGTTTAAAGTAATCGTTGTAAGTTCTCACCGGGTCCTGTGTTTTGTGCGCGAACATAGCCTGCTTCTTCTTTTCGCGTACGGTTGTTATGTCGACATGGTCGGTAGGGGTGAAGCCCATTGTTTCAACACCGGTGTTCACTTCATAAAAGTAAAGGTGGAATGACCGGTTGGTTCGTATCCAGGCAGTTAAGCCGAGCATGCCGGTAACCTGGTGATCGGGGTGCCCGTCAACCGGCCATTGGGTAAATAGCAGGTCGGGTTTGGATGCCGCGATCAATTTGGTGATCTTATCGTTCTGGTCTTTATCAAGAACCGTATTGCCATCAGTCTGACCAAAAAACCGCGGAGTGGCATTTAATATTTTACAGGCCGTTTCTGCTTCATCCGTGCGCAATGCCGCCATTTCATTGTAAGTCTTATTTGGATCACTTGCCTCGCCGCGGGTGATGTACAGGAACGTAACGTGGTGCCCAGCCTCGCTGTACCTGGCCATCGTGCCGCCGCAGCCAAATTCCGGGTCGCCGGGATGGGCGCCGAGGCAAATGATGCTTAGCTTTTTATCACCGGCTAATGGGACAGGCAACATGGGCGTTCTCTGCTCCGTTACTGCAACTGCAGGCGCAAGGGCAATTCCGCTTAAGGCTATCGTAGAAATTTTCAAAAAGTCACGGCGGCCGGGTTTGTTATTCTTCATAGCCTTTAAATATAAGAGTAGAATTTAACCACTACAAGTTTGTAACGTTTACAACCTCTCTAACTTTTACTACATTTATAAAACCAATCATGAACCATCCATCTATTGTTATTGTCGGCAGCACCAATACCGATATGGTGATACGCACCGATCATTTGCCTGCACCGGGTGAAACCATCCTGGGCGGCAGTTTCTTTATAAACCCGGGCGGCAAAGGCGCCAACCAGGCCGTGGCAGCCAAGCGGCTCGGCGGCCATGTTGCCTTCATCGCTAAAACGGGCAATGACCTGTTCGGCGAGGCGGCTGTAAAATTATTTAAGGAGGAGGGGATAAAAACAGACCATATATTAACGGATCCGCTGCATCCGTCCGGCGTGGCGTTGATTACGGTCGACAAGCAAGCGGAGAATACCATCGTCGTAGCATCAGGCGCTAACGCTGCATTGTTCCCCGCCGATCTCGGCGCAGCCACCGAAGTTATCCAAAGCGCGGGATTTATCCTGATGCAACTGGAAATACCGCTGATGACGGTAACCTATGTGGCCGAACTGGCATCGGTTATGGGTGCAAAGATCATCCTGAACCCCGCGCCTGCCTGCCAATTGCCCGACGACCTTTTAAGACATATCAGCATTATTACGCCTAATGAAACTGAGGCCGAAATGCTTACCGGTATCCACATTACAGACCTTGCCGGAGCCCGTGCAGCAGCGCAGGTCATACGTGAAAAGGGTGTGGAAACGGTTGTCATTACGCTGGGAGCGAAAGGCGCACTGATCAGTCAAGCCGGCATCGACGAGTTAATTCCCGCTCCGATAGTTGAAGCGGTCGACACTACTGCCGCGGGCGATGTTTTTAATGGCGCATTGGCGGTTGCACTGGCCGAGGGCCGTTTATTGAGAGAAGCCGTGGATTTTGGCTGCAAGGCAGCGGCCATCAGCGTCACCCGTTTAGGTGCACAAGCGGCTGCGCCTTATCGTCATGAAATTGAACCAAAATAAATCCATCAAATATGTTCATTGTACATACTTACACTGTGGCCGTGCTCTTTTGCGTAGTAACCATGCTATGCTGGGGCTCATGGGCCAATACTCAAAAACTGGCAGGTAAAACCCTTCGCTTCGAGCTTTTTTATTGGGACTATGTCATTGGCATCCTGTTGTTCTCGATCATATCGGCGTTCACTTTAGGCAGTATGGGTACCGAGGGCCGAAGTTTTTTAGCCGATCTGTCGCAGGCATCAGGCTCCAACCTGGCCAGCGCCTTCATTGGCGGGATAGTATTCAATGCTGCTAATATCTTATTCTCCGCGGCTATCGCGATAGCGGGCATGGCGGTCGCGTTCCCCGTTGGGATTGGCCTGGCACTGATCCTGGGCGTATTGCTCAACTATTTCGGCGCACAAAAAGGTGAACCGCTTTGGCTTTTCCTGGGTGTGGCGCTGATCACGCTGGCGATTATTCTAAATGCATTAGCTTATCTGAAGAAAGGGGGAACCGGCAAGGGCGTTTCCGCCAAAGGAATCGTCATTTCTTTGATAGCAGGATTACTGATGTCATTCTTTTACCGCTTTATTGCTGCATCCATGGACCTGGGAAATTTTGTCAGCCCTGCAGCCGGTAAAATGACGCCCTATACGGCTGTATTTGTTTTCTCGGTGGGTATTTTTGTATCCAACTTCGTCTTCAATACCATCCTGATGAAGAAACCGGTTGATGGCGAACCGGTGAGCTATAGCCAGTATTTCTCGAACAGGTTTTCAATCCATTTCGTCGGAATTTTAGGCGGATTGATATGGGGGTTGGGAAACTCGCTGAATTTAATAGCTGCGGGCAAAGCCGGGCCGGCAATATCGTATGGCTTGGGCCAGGGCGCGACCTTGGTGGCAGCGTTATGGGGGGTATTTATCTGGCGTGAATTTGCCAATGCGCCAAAAGGCGTTAACGCTTACCTGTCGGCTACGTTTTTGTTATTCGTTGCAGGACTTGGCTGCATTATTTATTCGGGTGTGTAGAGGTCACCTTGCGGCTTCATTATTTAGCACCAGCACCCAGTCGTTATCATCAGGTGCTGTGAAGGTATGCCGGGCAGTAACCGGTGCAAACCTGCCGATGTGTGACAATTTGCCGCTGCGCGGATCGTACCAGGCAGCCTTGATACCATTCATATTCAATCTGCCTAAATTAACCGTTATGTTTCCGCCCCTCGGAAGATAGGCCAAATAAACACTGGAATCATCTGCTTTAGCTGCGCACACATAATCTCTGTTCCCATAGTTTTCACGGCCATGGATGATGATTTTATGGCCGGTATCTGGTACCAGTTTTTGCCAGTGAATGGATCTGAATAAATTGAAACAATATTCCATCTGCCGCATGCCCAGAGTACTCATCAGCGGGGGCCAGTTAGTAAGCGTATAGCATTGATTGTCTGGCTGGCCCGGGCTAAAGCTTGTTCCGGCGCAGCCGCTGAGCAGGCCGTCATAATTCTTGCGGCGGATGATTTGGTACTCCGTATTATCTTTTCCATGCGGAATGTCCTGTTCATAGCTCTGGTCGAGTTGGAAGATCATGCGACCCTGTCCGTAATGTTCCAGCTCAGTTTTATATTGGGGAGTGTCCGGGCCAAGGTTCTTTTCCTCGAAATCATACAGGCCGTCGATATCGATATATTTTGCATACCGCTTATTGCCCGACGACCAGTTGGTAGGATATACCGACTCGAAATGGCCGGTCCATAAATGTTTTTTATCGTACGCTTTTATTCCCTGTATGATGTTGTCCAGATGCCGGTACAGTGGGCTATCGCAAGGGTTATCACCGCCTGCTTCCCAGATGATATTTTTAAAATCTTTGTACCGTTTGCCCAAAAACTCTCCGTAAATACGACTTTTAGCAGGGCTATTGTTGGAATTGAGCACCTTACCCCACCAACCCTGGTTTTGATCACCCTTATAACCCATATAACAGGGCACCAACAGTACCAGCATACCCTTCGCCTGCGCCATGTGCAGGAAACGGTCGGCATGCGCGAAATAGGCCGTGTCGTAAGTGGACAGGTCCCATTTTACTTTAAAAGGCGATATACCCTGCCAATTGGGCGGATCGCCGGCGAAACGGGTGTCGTACGAGATAATGCTTACCATCAGGGTGTTGAACCCCTTTTTCTTCACACTATCGATAAATGCGGCTTCATCGGCTTCCGAAAGAGCCTGGATAAGGCCCCATGCGGATATTTCCTTGACAAGGAATGGTTTATTATGACGGTCAACAAGGTATTTTTTGTTAGCACTTACCGTGACCGGAAATGCAGGCTGGGCATTTACAAAAAAAGTAAGCAGCAGAAACAGAAGAAGAAAAGAAAGTTTTTTCATATGGTATGACCGGCTGTTATACCAAATATATCAAGAAATAAGCATGAATTATTACATTCCCTTGCGCGTAAGCCAAACCTGGCTTTTGATGAGCCATCTCCCGCTAACCAGCCGGAAAATAAAGCTAAATGCGCCTTCTTCGCTAAAAGGATCGCCATGGATTTCGCCGCTGTAGGTGGCGGGCACGATCACATAAATGCTTTCATCGCTGTGAAGAAAGACTGTTATCCGCCCAATCTTTCCCTTAAGCTCTTTGATCCGCAGAGTCTTGCAGGTCTGTTCGACCGTGTTGATCCACTGAACGCCCGCGGTAGGGCCGTTCCACGAAAATGGCGGTTCTTCATCGGCAATGACGGCATTGGGTGCATACAGGTCGGCGACTGCATCGACATTGAACGCGCCGGACGCTGTAACCACCTTATTAATGAGTCCGGTTATAACCTTCCTGGTTGCCACGGAATCCGTAAACGACGTATCGGCGTCGTGTTTTGGGGTACAGCAGATCCCCGCATAGCTCTTTTGCGCAATAAGCCCGGTTAAGAAAAGGCAGCAGGCAATAACAGAAAGATTTTTACTCATAACAGCGCGCAGTAAATATAGCCAATCTTTTCACTTTTTTTCACTCATATAATCAAGCGTCAGGTTGCAAAGGGTCTTGACACCCAGTGGAAAAACACTTTCATCAACGAAAAAATCGGCCGAATGGTTTGCTGCTACATTCTTTGGATCGGCCCCTTTTGGCATGCCGCCAAGAAATACATCAAGCCCGGGCACTTTTTGCTGAAAAAAGCTCATGTCCTCCGAGCCTGTCATAGGTGCGCCGAGAATTACGTTGTCCGCGCCCGCAGTCTGCTGCAAGGTCGGCAGCATTTGCGCTGTCAGCGCCGGATCGTTATAGGTAACCGGGTAGTGCACACTGTATGGGATATATACTTCCGCGGTGGCGCCGTTAGCTTCCGCGGTGCTGTTAACTATCTTTTTTACCCGCGTAATCAAAGTTTGTTCATCCGCGTCGCTCAGGGCACGCAACGTGCCGAGCATTTCTACTTTTTCGGGGATGATATTGTGACGGTTGCCGCCATTGATCGCGCCGATAGTCACTACGGCAGGGTTTTCCTTAAGATTGATATTGCGGCTTACGATGGTTTGCAGGTTATTGATGATCTGCGCCGAGGTAACGATCGGGTCGACGGAAAACCAGGGCTCGGCCCCATGCGACGATTTACCTTTAATGATGATCCTCATATCGTTGACCGAGGCCATGGCGCCTCCCGGGCGATAAGTAATAGTGCCGGCAGGCATGTAGGAAAAAATGTGCTGAGCGAAGATTACGTCGACCTTTGGGTTTTCCAGTACGCCTTCTTTTACCATTTCTTCGGCGCCGCCTTTTTCACCTGTCGGAGTACCTTCTTCAGCCGGTTGAAAAATGAACTTTACCGTGCCATGCAACTGGTTTTTCATGGACGACAAGATCTCGGCCGCTGTCATCAGCATAGCCATATGCGTGTCATGTCCGCAGGCATGCATTACACCAACCTGCTGACCGTTGTATGTGGTAGTAACTCTTGATGCAAAGGGCACAGGCGTACGTTCCGTTACCGGCAACGCATCGAGCTCGGACCGGAGCGCCACTACCGGCCCCGGATAAGCTCCTTTCAGTATTGCGACAACGCCGGTGGTTGCTACGCCGGTCTTCACTTCCATCCCAAGCGATTTCAGGAAGTTAGCCACGATATTCGCCGTCCGGACCTCGCGGTTGCCCAACTCGGGATGTTCGTGAAAGTCGCGCCGCCAGGCCACAGTTTGGCTAAACAGCGAGTCGGCTTTCTTAGACGCAATGGCTTTCAGGTCCGGGCTTTGCGCAAGCGCCTGCAGGCCGATAAACGAGAACATCAGCGCGGAAAATTTTTTCATGTCCGGTTTTTTCACCGAATATAAAAAATAAAGGGCGGTTCGTTCAAACCGCCTTTGTAAAATATCAGTTCGGTTTTCTTAATTATTAAAACCCGTCAGATCGATCGTAAATATCAGCACGGAATTGGCAGGAATGCCGTTGCTTGAACTATTGCCATAACCAAGTGCGGATGGCACCAGCAATAATATACGCCCGCCGGTATTGATATGCGGGATGCCTATCTGCCAGCCTGCTACCAGGTTTGTTAACGGCTGGTTGCTAACCGTGCCTGAATCGAATACGGTGCCGTTTAGCAGTTTGCCTGTGTAATTGGCCGTAATTACCGAGTTGGCATTGGGGTACCCGCCGTTGCCCGGTATCATTACCTGGTAATACAAGCCGGAAGCATCCTTAGTCGGACTGAGGTTGTTAGTCTTAATATAGGCTTGTATCGCCGCATCATCTGCTGCGGCTTGTTTTGCAGGGTCGAAGGGAGTGTCTTTCTTGCACGAAGCGAAGGCTGATAGGACGATGCTGAAAAAAAGTAAATATTTTTTCATAAATGTTTTTAATTGGTAACTGATTTTTTGGCAGAAAAGTATACCAAAAACAGCCTCGGCAACTTTCAGGAAATTGCCCAGGCTGAATCTTGAAAATTATACGGTCGTTTTGATCTTCAGCTCGGTCATCTGGTCGGCTGAAATGGTCGATGGCGTATCGATCATGATATCGCGCCCCGAATTGTTTTTAGGGAAAGCCATTACGTCGCGTATAGAATCCAGTCCGGCAAAAATTGAACACAGGCGATCGAAACCAAAAGCTATACCGCCGTGCGGAGGCGCTCCATATTCGAAAGCATCCATTAAAAAGCCAAACTGCTTTTGCGCCTCTTCTTTGCTAAAGCCCAAATGCTTGAACATCAGCGCCTGTAAGTCACGGTCATGAATACGGATAGAGCCGCCGCCAATCTCAGTTCCGTTGATCACCAGGTCGTAGGCATTAGCGCGAACGGTCCCGGGTGCGGTATCAAGCATAGGTATATCTTCGGGTTTCGGCGAAGTGAATGGGTGGTGCATAGCGTGGTAGCGACCGGTTTCTTCGTCCCATTCCAGCAACGGAAAATCAAGTACCCATAAAGGAGCAAATTCATCTTTTTTACGCAGTCCCAGGCGGTTACCCATCTCCAGGCGCAATTCATTCAGCTGTTTGCGTACCTTGTCAGCGTTGCCTGCCAATACCAGCATCAGGTCGCCCGGTTCGGCATTGAACGCTGCGGCCCAGTTGGTCAGCTCGTCTTCACCATAAAACTTATCTACGGATGACTTTAAAGTCGAATCGGAGTTATATCGGCAATAAACCAACCCTGTGGCGCCGATCTGCGGGCGTTTCAGCCACTCGGTCAGCTCGTCAAGCTGTTTACGGGTATATTCAGCGCAGCCTTTAGCGTTGATGCCGACAACCAGTTCTGCGTTATCGAATACGCCGAAGCCTTTGCCCTTCACAATATCGTTCAGCTCGACAAACTGCATCCCAAAACGGATGTCCGGTTTATCGGAGCCGTATATACGCATCGCATCGGCATACTGCATTCGCGGAAACGCGCCAAAATGAATATCCTTTACGGTTTTGAACAGGTGGCGCGTCATCCCTTCAAAAATATGGAGGATGTCTTCCTGCGTAATAAAAGCCATTTCGCAGTCGATTTGCGTAAACTCGGGCTGGCGGTCAGCGCGCAGGTCCTCGTCACGGAAACATTTTACGATCTGGAAATAACGGTCGAAGCCGCTTACCATCAGCAATTGCTTAAAGGTTTGTGGTGATTGGGGCAAAGCATAAAACTCGCCGGGGTTCATACGGCTCGGCACCACGAAGTCTCGTGCGCCTTCCGGTGTCGATTTGATCAGTACCGGCGTCTCCACTTCGATGAAACCCAGCCCGTCTAAATATTTACGTACTTCCTGCGCCATTCTGTGGCGAAGCACCAGGTTGTTGCGTATGGGATTACGGCGCAGATCGAGGTAGCGGTACTTGGCGCGCAATTCCTCGCCCCCGTCGGTTTCGTCCTCGATCAAGAACGGCGGTATCCGCGATGAATTCAGTATCTCAAGGTTATCAACCGCTATTTCAATTTCCCCGGTAGGTATTTTGGCGTTTTTGCTTGTGCGTTCGATCACCTTTCCGCTGGCTTTGATGACAAACTCGCGGCCAAGCTGGCGTGCGCTTTCGCGCAGGCCGAAATCAGTGTCCGTATTGAATACAAGCTGGGTTAAGCCATAACGGTCGCGGACATCGACAAAGGTCATTCCGCCCAGGTCGCGCGACTTTTGCACCCATCCGCATAAAATAACGTTTTGCCCTACATGGCTGATATTCAATTCGCCGCAAGTATGTGTCCGTAGCATGATTGTATTGTATAAAAGGATTGCAAAAGTACATTTTTGAGGCGAAAGGCAAAAGGTTTGGCATAGAATGAATCCTTGTTGAATTTATATCGTATACTACAATAGCATTTTAAACAAAAATGGTCTATATTCGGATCACCGAATGAAAAGAGCTCTGCCCCTGACAGTCCTTCTGATTTTTTGCGTGGCGCTTGCCGGCATGGCCCGTACGCACAAAAACAATCGCCACCACAGCGAGAAGGTACAGGCGCCGGTCAAAGACCTCAATATCAATACCGATACCATATCTCCCTACAATCTTTTATATTTTGCTCAATCGTTGATAGGGACGCCATACCGCGAAGCATCCTCCGGTCCATCAAGGGGTTTTGATTGCTCGGGTTTTGTAAGCTATGTTTTTAAAAGCTTCAATGCCAATGTGCCGCGTTCTTCTTCGGACTTTGCAAACGCTGGCAGGGAGATCAATATCGGCGATGCGAAACCGGGCGATATTATCCTCTTCAAAGGCACCAAAAGCCATCATCCTCATTCGATAGGTCATGTGGGCATCGTCTACAGCAACGACAACAACGAGTTACGGTTTATACATTCCACCTCGGGGAGGGAATACGGCGTTACGATAAGTTCGATGAAAGAGGGCAGCTACCAACGCCGTTTTGTAAAAGTGGTGCGCCTGCTTACGCAAAACGATATCTTCCAAAACCAAAGCCTTTTCCAGGCACAGGCAAACTAATCTAGCCCAATAAAATCTTTCGGACTTCCGGACTTATGCCGACTTTCGGACTAAAAACATATATTTGCCCCATAATTCTCAAGGGGTGCCTTGCTTTGAGCGATCAAACTGAAAGACAGGCTGAGATCAAACCCATTGTTTGAGTTTAAAGTCCAAAGTTTTGAGTCTAAAGTCTAGCATGCGCACTTCAGACTTCTAACTTCCGACTTCTGACTTGGAACAAGCACCTGATCCGGGTAATGCCGGCGTAGGGAAGAGGTAAGAAGTTAAGTGTACTGCGTGTTAGCCCTGATACGCAGATGGTTTAACTCAATTAATTTATTCATCAGTTTGAAAAATTTTACTCTGGCGCTTTGCGCCTCGCTGCTGCCATTTTTGGCCGCGGCACAACTTTCCGTTTCAGGGAAAGTCACCGATCAGCAAACCGGCGCGGCCTTGCCGGGTGCGACCATCAGCATCAATACATCGAACAGCGCTGTTTCGGATGTAAAAGGCAATTACCAGGTACATGGCCTTAAAAGCGGACAGTACCAAATCAAGGTTACCTATGTGGGCTACCAGGCTTTAACAAGGAACGTTATGCTAACCACCGATTCGGTCATCAATTTTGCCCTGGCGTCGGCAAGTATCATGAGCGAGGAAGTGACTGTAAGCGCTACGCGTGCCTCCAAAAATTCGCCCATAGCGTTTACTAACCTCAATCGGGAACAAATTCAGAAGAACAACCTCGGCCAGGACATGCCCTTCCTGCTTAATCAAACGCCGTCGGTTGTAGTAACTTCAGATGCTGGCGCCGGCATAGGCTACACCGGCATTCATATCCGCGGGTCGGACGCCACGCGTATCAATGTCACCATCAATGGCATACCTTACAACGATTCAGAGGAAGAGGATGTATTTTTTGTCGACGTGCCCGACTTTGCTTCTTCGGTCGATAATATCCAGATTCAGCGTGGCGTAGGTACCTCCACTAACGGAGCGGGAGCTTTTGGCGCCACCATCAATATCCAAACGACTACCCGCCGCGATACGGGCTATGTCGAGCTGAACAATGCGGTCGGTTCGTACGGAACGGTAAAAAACACCATCAATATGGGTACAGGCTTGCTTGACGGAAAGTTCACTTTTGATGGACGCCTCTCGCGTATTTACTCCAATGGATATATTGACCGTGCTTCTTCCGATCTCAAATCGTATTTTCTGTCGGGCGCTTATTATGGCAAAAGCACCGTGATCAGGTTCAATACCTTCTCCGGTACGGAACATACTTACCAGGCCTGGGACGGTGTGCCGGAGGACAGTCTGCGGGCAGGCAACCGCACCTACAATGACCTGGGACTTGAGCCGAACGGCACTTTCTATAAAAACCAGACGGATAACTATACGCAGGATCATTACCAGTTACTGGTCGATCAGCAGATAACCGGCAAACTCTCATTCAGCGGCGCTTTGCATTATACGCATGGTTATGGTTATTACGAAGAGTATAAGTCAGCGCAAAACCTGGGCGATTATGGCATCACACCTGCAATAAGGGGCGGCGATACGATCAGTACTACCGACCTGACCCGGCAGTTGTGGCTCAACAATAAATTTTACGGCGCAACTTATAACCTCAAGTACCAGCCCGGCAAGGATTTAAATATTACGCTTGGCGGAGCCTGGAACCGTTACAAGGGCGCTCATTACGACAATATCCAATGGACGCAGGAAAGCACCGACATTCCGCCGGGTTACCAGTATTCCCGTGACGATGCCCTTAAAAAAGACTTTAACATCTTCGGCAAGGCGGAATATAAGTTAGGCAAGTTCGATCTCTACGCCGACATGCAGTACCGCCATATCTATTATTCATTCTTCGGGTTCAACGACTACCTGCAGAACGTGCAGCAGCAAGTGGATCTGAATTTCTTCAATCCTAAGGCCGGTGTAACGTATGAATTTAACCCGAAGAACAACGTTTATTTCTCGTTTGCGGTGGGCAATCACGAGCCGGATAGGGACGATTACACGCAATCGACGCCTGGCAGCCGGCCGAAGCCGGAGAACCTGAAAGATTTCGAGTTGGGCTACCGCACGCAGCAGGGTATATTTACCGGCGGTATTAACGCGTTTTATATGTTATACCATAACCAGTTGGTGCTGACTGGCGCGCTGAACGATGTCGGCGACCAGGTACGGAGCAACGTAAAGGACAGCTATCGCGAAGGGTTAGAGTTTGACGGCAGGCTGAAGATCAACAGCCAGTTAACCTGGTCGGCCACAGCGTCGCTGAGCAGTAACAAGGTGAAGAATTTCCAGGAGTACCTGTACAACTATGACAATAATACCCAGGTTGAAAATACGCTGAAAAAAACCGACATCGCCTTTTCTCCGGATTTCGTCGGCTCGAGCGAAATCAGCTTCCGGCCGGTAAAAAACGGCGAGATCGCGTTTATCAGCAAATATGTGAGCCGGCAGTATTTAGATAATACATCGAACATCGATCCTGCTGGCTATCTTCCAACGGACCCGACGTCGAACCGGTATTTAAATGCCTATTTCGTGAATTCGCTCAGGCTCAATTATAATTTTAGTATGAAGGCCGTGAAAAATGTCGGCCTAACCCTGCTGATCAACAATATCTTTAGCGAAAAGTATGAGGCCAACGGCGCTACCTACCCGGATATTGAAGGCGGGAAAGTAGTTAATTACAATTATTTCTTCCCGCAGGCGCCGACGAATTTCCTGCTGAGTTTGAATGTTAAATTTTAAGTTGGTGTTGCAGGTGTAGTGTTTCGCAACACCTGCAACACCTCCTACACTGTATCGTCCTGAAAAAAGTTTACACTTTGGTTGAATAATACGGATATGAATTTACACCCTGGTCTGCATGGGAACTGATGACAGCGGCGCCGTTTGATGCATGAGCATAAATGATGATTAATTTAACTTGCCGTAACGCAAATATCACATTGAATTTTGGCGTCAATACAGATATTTGCGGTACTCAAACCCAGACCAATGAGATTTAAACACCTGCTGTTACTTTCGTTCGCGTTAGCTGCGTTTACTGTTTCGGCGCAAACCAAAAAGAAAAAGACAGTTTCGACTATCGCGCCGGCCACAACCGCAACTAACCAATTGCCGCGTCCAAAGCTGGTAGTAGGAATAGTTGTCGACCAGATGCGATGGGATTATTTATACCGGTTTTATGATCGCTACCAGCAAAACGGGTTTAAACGCCTGCTGAATGAGGGGTTTAGCTGTGACAATACGCAGATAGACTATATACCGACGTTTACGGCGCCCGGCCATAGCTGTATTTACACCGGTTCGGTGCCCGCCATACATGGCATCGCGGGCAATGATTTTATTATACAGGCAACCGGGAAATCCATGTATTGCACTGAGGATACGACGGTAAAAACATTAGGCAGCACATCAAAGGCGGGAGAGATGTCGCCGCGCAACCTGCTGACCACGACCGTTACCGATGAATTGAAATTGGCAACCAATTTCCGCTCGAAAGTGATCGGAATAGCTTTGAAAGACCGCGGGGGCATTCTTCCGGCAGGCCACACCGCCAATGCCGCCTACTGGTTCGACGATAAAAGCGGCAACTGGATAAGCAGCACGTACTATATGACTGATCTGCCCGAATGGGTGAAAGACTTTAACAGCCAGAAGCTCGCCGAAAATTATTTAAAGCTCGACTGGAACCCGCTGTATCCCGTTGATACTTATGTGCAGACATTGCCGGACAATAGCAAATACGAGGGCAAGTTCGCAGGGACAGACAGCCCGACGCTGCCGGTAAAAACATCGGCCATATACAAAAAGACCGGCCTCGGGCTGATCCGGTCGACGCCATACGGGAACACTTTTACACTCGACCTGGCGGTGGCGGCCATCAATGGGGAACAATTGGGCCAGCACGATGTACCCGATTTTCTTGCGGTGAGCCTTTCTTCGCCGGACTATATCGGGCACCAGTTCGGGCCTAATTCTGTCGAAATAGAAGATGCCTACCTGCGTTTGGACCGCGACCTGGCCTCATTCCTGACTTACCTCGACGCCAAGGTAGGGCGCGGAAATTATACGGTTTTCCTCACCGCCGACCACGGTGCTGCACACAATACTGCTTTCCTGAGGGATCACGGTATTCCC
This sequence comes from Bacteroidota bacterium, assembly GCA_018267005.1. Classification (GTDB taxonomy): domain Bacteria; phylum Bacteroidota; class Bacteroidia; order Sphingobacteriales; family Sphingobacteriaceae; genus Mucilaginibacter. Next base: position 2,064 of record JAFDZK010000001.1, on the reverse strand, counting down.
GCTGACGTATGGGATGAAGGGGCCATTCGCGACAGCCTGAACAAGTTCCTGTTAGCCAAATACAAGATTGAAAAGCTGGTGCTTAGTTTCGCCAATTACCAGGTGAATTTTAACAACCAGGTTATTGCTTATGCGCATGTTGACAAAGAGGCACTGAAGAAGGATTGCATTGAATTTATGCAAAGACAACCCGGTGTGGCCTATGCAGTCGATATGAAGAAGGCGGCAACTGCCAATATCCCGGAAGAGTTGCGTATGCGTATCGTCAATGGTTATAACCGGGAACGCAGCGGTGATATCCAGGTCATTCTTTTCCCTGCGTGGTTTACCGGGCATGGATCGGGCGACAGTGGGCCTACGGGAACTACCCACGGCACATGGAATCCTTACGATACACATATCCCGCTCGTATTGATGGGCTGGGGCATACAGCACGGCCATTTGAACCGCGAAACGCACATGACCGATATCGCGCCCACCGTCGCGGCACTGCTGCATATCCAGGCGCCGAACGGCTGCATCGGTAAGCCGATACCGGAGGTGCTCAAGTAGTCCGGACGTCCGCAAGTCGGAAAGTCCGGAAGCATATTTATCTAAATTAAAACGAAAACCATCTTTCGGACTTTCGGTCTTCCCGACTTTCCGACTACAACATGAAAAAATACATTTCCAAATTCCACTACCTGACACAGGACCTGCCGAACCGCAGTCATGCCGAACAGGCACATATTGCCTGCGGCGCCGGGGCCAACTGGATACAATACCGCTGCCTGACCAAATCCGACGATGAGTTGATCGGCGAGATCAATGAGATCGCCGCCATTTGCGACGACTGGGGCGCGACGCTGATCGTGACCAATCACTATGAACTGCTGGATCGCGTGGACGCACAGGGTGTGCATATCGAGGATTTTGATGCCGACCTGGCCGCCATCCGAAAATATATCGGAGATGATAAGACGCTCGGTGCCTCGGCTACTAATATCGAACGGCTGTTAAAGGTACAGGCCACGGGTGCCGCCGATTATTCGGGGTACGGTCCATTTGCACACACGGATACCAAGCCGAACAATCACCCCTTGCTCGGGTTTGAAGGCTATAGGGCTTTGCAGCGCCAGCAGGTCGAAATACCGGTTATCGCGGTAGGCGGCATACAATTGGCCGACGTAGAACCGTTGATAGCAACAGGTGTCTACGGCATCGCAGTTTCCGGCGCTATAAATCTGGCGCCCGACCCGGCGGCAACACTGAAAGCGTTTTACAGGAAGCTGTATTGATTTTTGAGATCAGTGACGAGAGGCTGAAGATTCGTTACGATAAATACAGTTTGTAAATATCTAATTCCAAACTATTTATTTAATTTTCCGCTGTCGAAAATTAATCTCCGGTCAACAATCTCAAATCTCTAATCCCGTGTCATCGCACCACATCGTACGTGAAAAACAGGAGCCAGCGCTGGTAGTGCTGGGGCTTGAGGAATTCCCCGGAGAATCGCTTGGCCAACTGCTGGAATGGAGTCCGACGATCATTACCACACAACAACTGGCGCCGGTATTGGACGCCAACGGTATAAAGATCGACGGCATCATAACCAGAGGGGATTACAAAATGCCGCAAAGCAATATCAGGTCCATTTCCGCCGGGAAAGACACCTTTGCCGAAGCGGCGCTGAAATACCTGGTCACCAATGCTTATACGGCTGTAAACATTATAACCGATGAACTGCAGTTAAAGGATTACTTGTTTTTTACAGGCAAGATCGACCTGGTTATTTATTGCCGCGATCAGCGTGTATTTGCGGTCAACTCAGGTTTCAGCAAATGGAAGAGCGCCGGAGAGATCATTGAAGTGCTTACCCACCCGCACGAGTTGCACACCAGCGGCCTCGAGCCGCTTGGCAACCACCGTTTTATGACCATACAGGATGGCTTTTTCAGCTTAAAATTTGACAAGCCGTTTCTATTCATCGCGGAACAGTTATAAAAGCCCGCTCCGGGCGATCAGCCTTTTTCGTCAGTATTTTGTTAAAACTTCCTTATAAAAGCCCTGCCTGTTAAACGGACT
>JAFDZK010000019.1 GCA_018267005.1 Bacteroidota bacterium | reverse complement strand
GCGGGTTTGTGCGGTATCAATGGCCGGCTTTTGTGCCTGCGCGGCCAAAGCAAAACCTATAACAAACCAGGCAAAAAGCAGACATTTGTACATCATTTACCAATCCAGCATTTCGAGGATGCGGCTCAGGTCGTCCTCCGACAGGAAGGGAATCTCTATGGATCCTTTGCCCTGGCTGTCCATTTTAAGTTTAACTTTCGTACTGAACCTCGAGGCCAGGTCGTCCTGTATCTTTTGCACCTGGAACGACAGCGGCTCGGGCTGTTTGCCCTCTTTCTTTACCAAGGGCCTTTGCGCCTCACGAGCCATCTCCTCGGCCTTCCGTACCGACAGGCCCTGCTGTATAACGAGCTGGTGGATAAATAATTGTTTGGCCGGGTCCTCAACCGAAATAAGCGCGCGGGCATGGCCCATGCTTAGCTGTCCGTCGCGGATAGAAGCCTGTATGGTTGGGGGCAATTTAAGCAGGCGCAGATAATTGGTCACCGTCGAGCGGTTTTTACTTACCCTTTCTCCCAGCTCTTCCTGCTTCAGGCTGCACTCGTCGATCATGCGCTGAAAGCTGAGGGCTACCTCAATGGCGTTCAGGTTTTCACGTTGAATGTTCTCTATCAGGGCCATTTCCAGCATCTGCTGATCGTTGGCTGTGCGCACATAGGCCGGTATTTGGGTTAACCCCGCCAGCTTGGATGCCCGCAAACGCCGTTCGCCCGATATAAGCTGGTAACGATGCGGATTTACGCGTCTTACCGTAATAGGCTGTATAAGTCCCTGCAGCTTAATGGAATCGGCCAACTCGTTCAAGGCTTCCTGGTCGAAATCGGTCCTGGGCTGAAAAGGGTTAACTTCTATCTCGGTAATTTTTATTTCGCTCACGGCGCCGGCGGCATTAACCTCGGCAGTCCTGGCAAATTCATTTTTATTCGGAAGTACGTTTACAGAATCATTTAACAGGGCGCTTAACCCTTTTCCCAACGCGTTTCTCTTTTCTGCACTCATTCTTATATCGTTTCTGTGGTCGCTATGGTTTCGTCTTTGAGCAGGCCATTCTTGCGCACGATCTCGCGTGCAAGGTTCAGGTAATTGATGGCCCCTTTACAGCTTGCGTCGTGCATAATAACCGACATGCCAAAACTCGGCGCTTCGCTTAAACGTGTATTGCGCTGAATAATTGTTTCGAATACCATGTCCTCGAAATGGTTTTTAACCTCTTCGACAACCTGGTTCGACAGGCGCAGCCTTACGTCGTACATGGTAAGCAGTATGCCCTCGATCTCCAGCGCTGTATTCAACCGTGTTTGTACGATCTTTATGGTGTTCAGCAGCTTGCCCAGGCCTTCGAGGGCAAAATATTCGCATTGAACGGGGATGATCACCGAATCGGCGGCAGTTAAAGCATTAATGGTGATGAGGCCGAGCGAAGGCGAGCAATCGATGATGATAAAATCGTATTCTCCGCGGATCCGGTCGAGCACGGCCTTCATTTTGTATTCCCGGTCCTCCAGGTTGATCATTTCGATCTCGGCGCCTACCAGGTCGATGTGCGCCGGCAGCAGGTCGAGATGAGGAGTTTCGGTTTTTTGTATGGCATCATGCGGGTCGATATCGTTGATGATGCATTCGTAAATACTGTTCTTGATGGTTCGCGGATCAAAGCCTATGCCCGAGGTGGAATTGGCCTGCGGGTCGGCGTCAACCAGTAAAGTTCTGTATTCAAGCACTGCCAGGCTCGCCGCCAGGTTAATGGATGATGTGGTTTTTCCGACGCCACCTTTCTGATTGGCCAACGCAATAATCTTACTCATTCTTTTATATGCAATTTTTTATTACCAGGGCAGGTTTCTGTTCGCGAACTCGTATTTTTACCCGTTGCGAAGATAGGGATTTTAAGTATTCGGAAATCCACAGCTTGCGTTAACTTACAAACAAAAAGAGCGAAAAGCATAAGGCAAAAAGCATAAAGCGCTTTATGCGTTGGATTTTAAGCTTTCAGCTAAAAAACATGATCACCATTATATCATCCACCAACCGCCCCGGAAGTTCGACGCTTAAAGTCGCCCGATTTTACCAAAAGAAATTGCACGAAAAAGGCGTTGAGGCGCAAATATTATCCTTGTCGGAGCTTCCGCCAACAATTATAGCAACTGATCTTTACGGTAACAGGAGCGAGGAATTTAAACCTATACAGGAAATTGTAACTGAAACGGACAAGTTTATCTTTATCATACCGGAGTATAACGGGAGCTTTCCGGGTGTGCTGAAAGTATTTATCGATGCCTGTTCGTTCCCGGAAAGCTTTTATGATAAGAAGGCTGCGCTGGTGGGTGTTTCATCCGGCAAATATGGTAACATCCGGGGCGTCGATCACTTCACGGGGGTTTGCCATTATATTCATCTTAATGTTATGCCGCTTAAGATCCATATCGCGTCCATACACCGCGAACTTGACCCGAACGGCGATCTGTTTAAGGAAGACACGTTAAAATACGTGAATGAACAGTTGGAGAAATTTATTAATTTTTGATTACACAGATTTTGAAGAAGATTACACCGATTATTTGCTGTTAGATTAAATCGGTGTAATCGTTTTCAGTAAATCGGTTTAATCACCCGTTAATCAGTTTTGCCATCACAAATGCCGCTGCCGCAGCCAGGGCGCCAATGATAAGTACTTTTAACGCTCCCGCGAAAGGCGGCTGACCGGTTACTTTGCTCTTGAAATAGCCAAAAACGAAGAGACAAACCACAGTGATCGCGCAGGAATAAACAAGGGCTTGCCGCGAATCGGCGATGAAAAAGTAGGGCGATAAAGGGATCGTACCGCCAACGACATACGAAATACCAATGGTTATCGCGCTGCGTGTTGCACGGTTGGCTTCCGGTTTTTCAAGGCCCAGCTCATACCGCATCATAAAATCCACCCACTTGTCCTTATCTTTCGCCATTTCGTCGGCGATTTCGTGCTGTAATTTTTCCGACAATCCGAAGTCCGCAAATACTTCCATTACTTCCATCTTTTCCTGGTCGGGCACGCGGTCCACCTCGTCGTATTCGCGTTTGAGTTCGGAGGCGTAATGGTCGGCCTCAGTTTTGCCGGCAAGAAATCCGCCAAGACCCATAGCAATGGAACCGGCGACTATTTCTGCGATACCGGCCGTTACCACGATGGACGACGATTGCACGGCCCCGCTCAGGCCCGCCGCCAGTGCAAAGGGAACAGTAAGCCCGTCGGACATACCGATGACGATATCCTGTATGGTGTCCGAGCTCTTTAAATGATTTTCATGATGCATAAGCGCAAAAATAGCCGAACAAGCATCGTTTTGAAAATCAAAGCCTTATTTATGATTAGTCTGAATTAGTTTGGAGATTTTATAAAAATGAATATAATTGCAATACTTAAACGTTCTTGAACCTTGTTATGAAACACCTTACAAAATTCCTTTTTATCACATTATTGGCGCCTTTAATTTCAAATGCGCAAAGCAATTACAAACCCGGTTACGTTGTTAAGCTTAATGGCGACACCGTAAAGGGGTTTATTGATTATCGTGAGTGGGAGTTTAACCCGGACGCGATTAGCTTTAAACAATCAGTTGCCGACGATGCCGCCAAAACGTACGGCGTAAACGATATAAAGTATTTTAGCGTCGACGGGCTGGACTCGTTTATTTTGTACAACGGATTGATAACCGCCGACTCGACCGATCCCAATAAATTGTCGCAAATGGGTTTTTTTGAGCGAGATACGAGCGTAAAACAAGTTACTGTTTTCCTGAAAGTACTGGAGAAAGGCGACCGGTTGGCATTGTATTCTTATAAAGATGATCTCAAAATGCGCTTTTTTGTCGGCGAGAACCCTGGTTACGCACCCAGGGAATTAATCTACAGGTTTGTAAGGTTAGGTTCTGAAAATACCTATCGTAAACAACTGAGCGCCGAAGCCTATAAATACAGCGAGTTGAACGATAAACTTATACCATACATCGCCAAGGCGGATTATAGCTTGGATGACATATTGACTATAGTCAATAAGATCAATCATATAACCAACGCCCAGTATGCCAAGACTCATTACAAAGGCTCGTCCGTCGATATTTTTGCCGGCGCTGCGGTAAATGTTAACACAACTGCACCCTCAAGCAGCGCTGCGTTTGCTACCGCCGGCGGTGGGTCAAATACTTCTTATATGCCGGCCTTTTTTGCCGGGTTAAAGTTTTTTGCCAACCCGGCTACCAGGAGATTGCAACTGCGTTTAGAATTATCAGATGCCTTGAGCAGCTACAAATCATTGTACACCGCCAAGGTTTACCCATATAAACCAACCGAAGCCTCGTTCAATTCAAATGCATTATCCGCTTCGCTGCAGATCATCTATAATTTCTATAATGCGGCTAACTTTAAGGTCTACGGCGGCGTCGGGTATGTTATTAGCGCTTACAGCTTCTCCAATAGTTATTTGGGAACGCAAAACCATGACGGTTCGGAATCGGATATCGCCGCTAATGATCCTTACTTCTTCGTCCATCAAAATACCACATTCCTGTTAAAAGCTGGTGTGCAGCTTTCAAGCCACTTTGAAGTTTTTGCGAACTATTTGATTAACAATAATGTAACCGAAGGCGGATATTTCGAACTTTCGTCAAACGTACTTCAGGCAGGGGTGCTTTACTCGTTTAATTTGAAATAGGCTTTTTGAATTTCTTGCAACAATAGTAGGTGCTGATAACCAATATTTTAACCGTATTCAACAATCGACGATTTTGATTTCATCGACGGAATGATATTTTTGTGGCACTGAATCTTATCACAAGGACATGAAATACTGCATCTTTTTCTTCGCGACTTTTTTAGCGATCTTCTCACGCGCTCAGAGCAATTACCAGCCGGGCTATATCACTGATCTTAAAGGCGACACCGTAAAGGGATTTGTGGATTATCGCGAATGGAATATGAATCCAAATACAATCACTTTCAAAAAATCCTTGTCGGACGCTGAAGGCATCGCTTATGGCGTCAACGATATTTCCGGTTTTGGCATCAACCGGTTGGAGAAGTTTGTATTGTATAATGGTCCCATTACCATGGATTCCACGGACCCGGATAAAGTGGCCAACATGGGCGAGGATGACCGTGACACCAGTTCGAGAATGGCGGCGGTTTTTTTGAAAGAAATAGAAAAGGGTACTAATATAGCCTTGTACTCCTATAGGGACGAGCTTAAGATTCGCTACTTTTTGGCGGACGCACCCTTATACCGGCCAAAGGAATTAATTTACCGGTTAACAAAGCGTGGGCCCGAAAATACCTTCCGTAAACAATTGAGCGCTGAGTTGGTAAGAAACGGTAAGTTAAATGACGATATGATTATTTATATATCAAAAACTGAGTATAACGCTGATAATCTTCTATATATAATCAATAGGATCAATCATATTAGTAAAGCAACTTACAACAAAAGTCATCATAGCGGTCCGGTTTTAGATTTTTTTGCCGGGGCTGCAATGAACATCGTAACCACTTCGCCGTGGTCCCAAAGCTCGTATTACGCGGCGGGGGGCAGAGCTTACACATCATATAAACCCGGATTACTATTGGGAATTAATGTTTTTGCCAATCCCGCCACAAGACAACTGCAATTTAGATTGGAAGCGTCTGCTGATGAAAGCAGTTATCGATCATTGTATACCGAAAAAGTTTACCCGTACCAACCGACCGAAGCCTCTTTTGACGCAACATCGTTTTCATTTTCTCCCCAAGTGATTTATAATTTTTATAATGCAGATAAGCTTAAAGCCTTTCTCGGCATAGGACTAAACGCACAGTTTGTCAAATATTCGCATAGCTATTTGGGCTCGCAAAATCATGACGGATCGCAATCTGATATTGCAGCTAATAATCCGTATTATTTTATTAGTTCCAATGATGGAGTTATTTGTAAAGCTGGCGTACAAGTGGGCAAAAACCTACAGCTTTTCGCAGATTATTCAGATACTATTCCGGTAACCAGTGGCGGCTATTTTGCATTATCCTCTAATGCAATTCGGGTTGGTGCGGTATATCTAATCGATTTGAAGTAGGTATTACCTTGCAATAACCACCCAGCCCGACAGGAGCGATGTGCCGTTTTTCAGGTCGATAATATAATAGTAAGTCCCGGTGGGGACAGGGTTGCCGTTCGAGGTGCCGTCCCAGGGTTTGGCATAGCCGGTACTTCTGTATATCTGCTGCCCATCGCGCGTGTATATGGTTGTCAGGCTTTCAGGATAGGTCACCAGCGCATCGATATTCCAGTAGTCGTTCACACCGTCGCCGTTGGGAGTAAAAGCGTTCGGTATTGTTATTTTTTGATAAACCCTGACAAATACCGAACTCGCGGCCTCGCCGCAACTGGAGGATATGACATTTAAGGTGTAGGTAATATCGTGCGGCGGAGTAGCGACGGGTGTCAGTGAATGCGGATCGTCCAGGTAATCGGAAGGCGACCAGTAAAAACTTGCAATATTATCGCCCGACACCGTGCCCTGCAGCCGTGTGGATTGTCCCTGGAAGATCACTTTAGACTTACCCGCGTCGGCCTGAGGGTTGCTGCTGACGTTGATGGTCACGGTTTTGGTGCTGTCGGCGCAGCCGCCGTTGCTTATCGTTACCCGGTAAGTAGTCGTTTGTGAAGGGCTGGCGATAGGGTTAGGTATATCGTCGTGATCGAGGCCCGCCGACGGGTTCCACTTATAGTATATTCCTCCCGACGCCTGTAAATGGGCCGACTCGCCCAGGCATAAATGTGTTTGATCGGCGGTAAGTCCGGGCACCACCCGTGGAATAATGTTGACGGTCGTTTGCACCGGCGCAGCGGTACAGCCTTGTGCGGAGGTTGCGATCACAGAATAGCTGCCGGCATTCGCCGGGCTGACATGATAGATCACCAGCGGATTTTGATTGATTCCGGCAATGCCCGGCCCCTTCCATACATAGCTGGCTCCTCCTGTGGCGGTCAGCGTTAACGTATCGCCCTCGCAAACAGTTTGCGTCGCTGGCAGCGGTACCACCGGCAAAGGATTTACATTGATGGTAAGCGGCAATGAACTGACATTACAACTCGGCGAATTGATGTTCTGCCCCTCGCCGACAGCCAGCCTGTATTGATAGCTACCCGTCACAGCGTTGGTAATCGCGATGTGCAGCGTTGCGTTGGTTTCGCCGGGAATATTGGTCCAGCCTGCGTTGTTGGTATTGATCTGCCACTGCAGGAACGGGTTGGTATAGCCGGCGCCAACGCTTGATGTCAGTGTATAATCGGCGTTGCTGCCCTGGCAAATTTCCTGCGCACCGGTGGAAGTAAGATTGCCGAAACCCGTCTGTACTACGGGGCCGCAGGCTCTAAAAGCGATATCGTCCAGTATCAGGTCGTTCCCGTTGCCGCCGGGAGCGTTGTTGTTCATGGTTACGATCACATCCGTTACACCGGCCGGCGTGGTGAAGTAAACGCCATATTTGTTCCATTGCGGCCAGGCCGTTGGCGGTATGACGCCCGTGTTATAGGTCGCCAGCAGCGTGCCGTCATTTGCTTTAATGGAGAATGTAATATTAGGTTGTATCACCGTATTATCGGCGTTGCTTGCTGCCAGCGTCATCAGGTTCAGTATATAAGCCGAAAACTCATACGTGGTGTTAGGGCAAAGCCCGTTGGCCGTTTGCGTAAAAAAAATACTCGGATCGTAACTGGCGTTGACCAGCATCATATAGCCGTTCGGGTCGCCCGTGTGATCGCTGGTTACGGTTTGCCAGGTGGGATGACAACTGGATGGGGCCAAATTTGCGGCGTTTACAATCGTATAATAACCATCGTTCGGGCAATTGTTCGTGGTATAGGTCAGGGTGGTTACGTTTGTGGGTAATGCAGAGCCGGGATTCGGTCCCGAACCAAAGGTTTGGTAAATGACCGGGTCGCCCAGGCTGCCCGAACAGGTCTGGGCCGCAGCCGTGATGGCTATTGCGGAAAATATTACCGGGAACAACAGGCCTATAAACAGTTTTCGCATCAGCGAGCAGTGGAAAAATTGTGCTTGGTTTTCAAATGTAATATTTTGTTGGTCAGAGTGCGTATCTGTATCAAATTCTTTGCCGGAATGTCAAAATTTGGTAGATTGCCGCATTCTCAGGGTTAAATTCATATTATCTCCTACCGGATTATCGTCGCTCATACAAGGTTAACGCCTATGGCAAAAATTTACCTGCTTTTCATTTCCGTTATTGTTTTTGGGGCGAACTGTTTTGCGCAGAACCGGCAGGATACAACCCAAAAGGATACGGCCCGCCATCTGAAGCCGCTGACGGTGACCGGTTACCTGATCGAACAGCCTGTTTTGGCCGTCCCGGCGTCGGTGAGTGTGTTGAGCCCGGCGCAGATCAAGCTTGAGCCTGAAAACTCGCTGGTATCGGTAATGAATACCGTTCCGGGTGTGCGCATGGAAGAGCGTTCGCCGGGCAGTTACCGTTTGTCCATCCGCGGAAGTTTGCTCCGGTCGCCATTTGGTGTGCGCGATGTAAAGATCTATTACGACGATATACCGCTCACCGATGCCGGCGGCAATACCTACCTGAACGCGATCGATATCAATACCGTGCAGGGTATCGAAGTACTGAAGGGCCCCGACGGCAGCTTATTCGGCGCCAACTCGGGTGGAGTGGTACTGATCAGCCCGGTGAACCGCTATAACGACAGCAGCTATTTATCGGCGGGCCTGAACGGAGGCTCGTACGGCCTTTTCCACGAGTACGCGAACCTGCAAAACCGTTCAGGCAACAATCAGCTCAACATTACCGAAGCTTACCAGGCCGCGGCAGGTTACCGCCAAAACAGCAATATGTACCGCGCCTTTTTCCAGGCCGATGACCGGGTAACGCTATCAGCGAAAGACAAGTTAAAGATATTGGGCTTTTACTCGGACCTGGATTATGAAACACCCGGCGGACTTACCTTAAGCCAGTACCAGCAAAACCCGCAATGGGCGCGGCTCCCAACAAAAGCCTTTCCCGGAGCTTTGCAGCAGCATATTGGTATCATCCAAAAAATGACCTATGGCGGGGCGGTGAACGAATGGCGCATTTCCGATCAGTTGAGAAATGTGACTTCGGTATTCGGCAGTTATGTAAATTTTGCTAACCCGTTTATTACCGATTATGAGAACCGCTATGAAGGCACCTATGGCCTGCGCAGTTATTTTGAGTTGAGCGGGAGACCGGCCACAACGTTGAATTGGAAGGCCAACCTGGGGCTTGAGTGGCAGCAAACCAATTCGGACATCAACAATTACGGCAACCGGGCAGGGGTACGGGATACGGCGCAGACGCTGGATAAGATCAATACCAACCAGCACTTTATTTTCGCGCGTTACCTGGCCGATATTGACAAAAGACTGCATATCGAAGCTGCCCTTAGCCTGAATTTTTACGATTATAAATTCAAAAACCTGTTCCCGAACGAGGAAGCGAACTTTACCAACCGGAGTTTCAACCCGCAGTTGATGCCGCGTTTGGCTTTGTCATATCAAATTACGAACGATTTCATTTGGCGGGCATCGGTGAGCCGTGGTTATTCGACACCGACGACAGCCGAGATACGTCCGACCGATCATGCCATTAATCCAAATCTCCAGGCCGAGGATGGTATCAACTACGAGACCGGCTTCAGGCTGCGCAATTCTGACGAAAGCATGTTCCTGGATGCGTCTGTATTTTATTACCATATCAACAATGCCATTGTGCCGCAGGAGGATGTGAACGGGGCGACCTATTACATCAATGTCGGGGGCACGAATCAGCCAGGCTTTGAATTAAATTTTACCGATTGGCTGATCAGGCGAAACAGTACGGATTTTGTCCGCGGTTTACAGTTCAACCTTTCCGTCACACTCGATAAGTTCACCTTCAGCGACTACCAGGAGAACGGCGGCAATTATTCGGGCAATAAACTAACCGGCGTTCCCGAACAAGTGATCGTGGGGAGTTTGCAATTACGCCTGCCTGCCAACTTCTACATCTTCGGTCAATACAATTATACCGCAAGGCTGCCGCTAAACGATGCCAACACCGCTTTTGCGCCATCGTATAACCTGGTTGAAGCCAAAGCCGGGTGGGAGCACCAATTCCGGGGGATGCGGCTGGGAATTTACGTGGGAGCGGATAACCTGCTCAACCAAAAATACAGTCTTGGCGACGACCTCAACGCAATTGGAGGAAGGTACTATAACGCTGCGGCGCCAAGGAATTACTATGCGGGGTTGAACGTAACGTTTTAATCATTTTGCCATTCTTCGCTGTCGCTTAAGCAATGAGGTATAGTTCAATTTTTTAAAACCCGTCATTGCGAGAAACCGCGTAGGCATGTGCGTTGGGGTGACGAAGCAATCTCGTCAATTGTACCCGGTCTTAAACAGCATCCCAGATTTGCATGCGCAGAGATTGCTTCACTCTCGTTCGCAATGACGGAGTAGTTTATTTTAAAAAACCCGTCATTACAATGACGCGGAGGCTGATGGATGCAGCAGGATTTTGGTTGAGCAATAAAGGCACCCGCAGATGTCCTGGCGCCTTTATTGCCTGTTGTTATTGTTTAGCTGGAACAGTAACGTTGCTGCCCCGGTTTTTGTTGTCGAAAGCGCGGAATTTTATGGCAGAATTTTCCCCTGTAACAGCATCTTTATAAATGGGACTCTTTGCATCCGGATCTTTGCCGTTAGTGGTATAGCGAATGGTCAAACCCGGGAACTGAACATTAGCCAAATACTTGCCGTCCTGCAAAATTACGCCGGGTTTTGGGATCCGGTAACTGTAACCGCCATTGAAATAATCCAGCCTCGGCAGTTCACGTTTGCCCAGCACATTCACGAAGTTTACCCAGGCAATTTGGTATAGCGAATCGCTTTTTGCTGAGTTCGGTTCGGTGGCCCAGGCCGGATCCTGCCCCCAGGCACGTTCGGCGAACCCCAGCATGCGCGGCAGCATCATATATTCCAGCCGTTCGTTGCTCTTAATGTTCTCGCCCCACAGTGCACACTGCAGGCCGATGATGTTGCTTTTTCCGTAATCAGTCAGCCTTTGCTTGCCGATAAATATCTTAGGATCGATCGGCAGCCCGTTTTTATCGACCTTGGAATTTTTAAAATAATCAAACGGAATAAAGGAAAACAACTTATCGATGTCGGCAAAGGCGCCCCAGTAATAACCCGGCTCGTCGAACGATTTGTAATGCGCCATATCGAGGTAGAAGTTGGTTACCGGCGATAGCACCACATGATAGCCGCCATTGGCCAGCTTGTAGGCCAGGTCTTCGTTGCCATCGCCCAGGGTATTGTTCCAAACTTCGGCCTGCCAGTGCTCGTGGCTGAAATCCGGGTTCGGTAAATAAACCGGGCGGCCATCCACACGGGTCCGAAGCAGCGGCATTTCTTCCCAGCCGGCCATTTTCAGGCCGCGGGCCTTCATCAGGTCGTTTACCTTACCGTAGTAATAGTACCACAGGTCGGTAGTGCTTTGTATTTCGGGATGAGTTGCTTTAAGCGCAAAATAAGCAGGCGACTTTTCCCATACGCCGCGCGGAACCTCGTCGCCGCCGAAATGGATGGTGGTCAGCGGCACACCGGCTTGCTTGTAAATGGCTTGTATGCCGTCAATGACCGTCGCAATAAAGTTATAGGTCGATGGCAACGAAACGTCGATCACGTTATCGTTCCAGGCCTGCGCGGTACTGTAAACCGACTTGTCGTTCGGGTCGCTCAGCAGGTATTTTTCGGCTTCTTCTTTTTTGCCTTCGGCCATCAGGCGATTGTAACGCGCGTTCATGGCTTTCACAGCGGCGCGGGCATGACCGGGCGTTTCGATCTCGGGCAGCACGGTAATATGCCTTGCCTGGGCGTATTTCAATATGTCGATATAATCTGCAACGGTATAATAACCCGTTCCCTGTGGGTTGCTGGTATCGCCGCCCGAGCCATGCGAGGCAGGCAGCGTATTTTTGCTGTCTAATGAATGACTGCGTTTTGCGCCCACTTCGGTCAGCTCCGGCAGGGCCGGGATTTGCAGGCGCCAGCCTTCGTCTTCCGTCAGGTGCAGGTGGAAGACATTGAGCTTGTACAAAGCCATCACATCCAGTATGCGGAATAGCTCTTCTTTCGAATGGAAATTTCGGCCCACGTCCAGCATAAAAGCGCGATAACCGAAGCGGGGTTCGTCTTTGATCTCGACGCAGGGGATATGTATTTCTTTTTGGGGATGTACAAAAGCTGATGGGGGGATGAGTGTTAATAGCGATTGAATACCATAGAATGCTCCAGCCGGTGTAGTCGCCTTTATTGTAATGGCGGCAGAGCTAACATTCAATTGATAGCCTTCATTTCCAAAACCATCAGCATAGCCTATGCTAATTGCACCAGTGATATGTTGTGGCTTGTCTGGTGTTAGATTAGTGATAAATTTTTCTCCGGTTAAGTGTTCTAACGAATTTAAAAGATGACCAAATTCTTTTTGAAAAGGTAATTTAGAATCCTTAGTCAAGATACCTTCTTGATTGCTGACATCAATACCAATCATTGTATGACTGGTCAGAGTAAAATATCCACCGGTCTCCTTATAACTCACCGGCGTTGGGAATACTTTGGTCAATTGCTCTTCAGGTATATCGGTTATGTTTTTATTCTGATCATAAATAACGGCAGGCGTAACCAGGCCCGCGTAATTAGGACTGAAGGGCTTGATGCTGAAATCGCCCAAATTATAACCTTTGTCCGGCTGATCGTCCCAAACCAAATAAAAGCCTTCGGGGCCGTCGGTAATGTTCACCACCAGGTCGTCATCGATGAATTCAATGCGCTCGGATTGACCGGGCTTCAGCTCTGCAAAACCTGCGGTAGGGCTAAGGCTGAACAGGTCGCCATTGATGAAGCCGATTTGCGCGTTGTTAGTCGGCGTATTGGGCAAAACGCCTCTTGCGCTGTTGAAATAGATCTTCCATCCCGATGCGGGCAGGCTGGTTTTACCATGATTAGTAATGGTGATCGCATTAAGCGACTGCCCCGGTTTGGGCGAATCGTTTTTGACCGGCTCCCAGACGATGCTGAGATCCTTGGGATTAAAATTGGGCGATGCCATAGCCGGCAGGGTAAAGACAGCGAAAAATAGGATGGCGAAAAAATGGCGCATATGGTTTAAATTGGTTTGAGACTTACAACTGCTAAGACCTACGAAGTTTTAGAAATTTCGTAAGTCTGACTCAAAGTCGGGTTTGATTGTAAATATATACTTTTTTAAAAATTTTAAAAAGTATTTTCAAGGCATGTTATTGCAAGAGGCATAAGCAAATAATTTCGTCACGGTACGCTCAAATTAGTTAAAAGAGGTACGGGCACTGACACGATCGTGCCAGTGTTGCAGGTGTAGGAGCTGTATTATACACTACGCCTACGCGGAAAACGTGATCCACCCATCGCCCTCATAACCAAAAATAAATTGCTTCGGATGGATGATCTCGGCCAGAATTTCAATGGAATCAACGATCCGCGGCCCGGGACGGTTGAAATACCGGTTGCCATCTGCAATATAAAGGCGGTTGTTTTTTACGGCTTTCAGATCGGCGAAGCCGGGCCTTTGCAGCAGGGTGTCGATCTCCTTCATAGTCCGTTCAATAGCAAAGCCGCAGGGCATGGCGATGATCACATCCGGGTCGGCCGACAGAATATCTTTCCATTGCACGTAGGGAGAGTGTTTGCCGCTTTTAGCCAGGACCGGCATTCCGCCCGCGATCCCGACCAGTTCGGGCACCCAGTTGCCGGATACCATCAGCGGCTCCAGCCATTCAATGCAGGCTACCGTGGGCCTGGTATCGGCGAACTTTAGCTTATGGCGGATGATGTCTACCCGTTCCTGTAAATCTTCCAATAATTTTTCGGCGCTCGCCTTCGCATCAAGCGCTTCGGCCACTTGCCGGATGTCGCCAAAAATATCTTCGAGGTTTGCAGGCTGCAGGGAAATGATCCTGGTATTTTTTTTCAAATAGTTTTCCAGCGCTTCTTCGACTTCTTTCAGTGAAACCGCGCATACCTCGCATTGTGCCTGGGTAATGATCACATCGGGTTGCAACCGCTTGATTACGTCCCGTTTTACGGTATATACCGAAAGGGCGTCGGACAGCAGTTCCTTTACCCTCGTGTCGATAGCCGAGCTGCTTAATCCGTCCGGAATATTGGCTTCCGAGCAAACCGGCAGGTCGGTTACCAGCGGCGGAAAATCGCATTCATGCGAACGGCCGACCAGGCTGCTTTCCAGGCCAAGCGCACAAACGATCTCGGTGGCGGCGGGCAGAAGGGATATAACGCGATGTTTGCTCATATATGCAGACCCGGTAAATAGCGGGATCGACCGTGCAAATGTACTTTTTAGTTGAAATGTTGTAAGGCCGAAAAGTTGAAATGTTTTTATATTGCGTCAGCTTTTAAAGCCTTAGTGTTGACTGTTATTCAACATTACAACGTTCAAACATTTCAACATTAAAACATAGTGCTATTCCTCACATTTTTTATCGGGCTTATTGCCAACTTTATCGGGTACATACCGCCGGGGAATATCAATCTCAGTGTGGTGCAACTGGCTATTAACCGCGGTATTAAGGAGGTGCTTAAATTCCTGGTCGCCTTTTCCTGCGCCGAACTGATCTTTACCTTCGGCATGATGAACGCCGCCGACTGGTTTACCCAACAGGTAAAGCTGGATATGGTTATCGACTGGGTGATGGTTGTATTGTTCGGCGTACTGGGCACGGTAACCTGGATGCATCGTAAAAAAACGCCAACCACCAAAAAGCGGTCAAAAGGCGGCACGATCAGGCTGGGTATACTGCTGGGTTTCATTAACCCGATGCAAATACCATTTTGGATGGTGACCGGTACCTACCTGATAACGCACCAGTGGATAGGAAAGGGCATAATTTCGCTCGTCGTTCTAAGCGCCGGATCGGCGGCGGGAGCATTTTTGTGCCTGTTCGGTTATGCTAAGTCGGCGAAGTATATGAAAGAAAAGCTCGACCTGAGTACGCGCGCGATTAACACCGGGATAGCGATCTTATTTTTCGCTTTTGCCGCCTATCATATCGTCAAGGAGGTGTACATACACTTCTTTAAGCACTAGTTTTACGGGCCGTCCATATTTTTTCGGCTTTACGCCCGATGAGCCAGAACGACACAGCCAGTATGGCGAAGAAAAGCGTATGGTTGGTGCTGTCCCAAAAATATTCGAAGTACTTGGTATAGATGAAGATGAGCAGGAAAGTTACACCGAATTCCCGTGCTACCACGTCGTTTCGTTTCAGCCCGTAAAACATAAATCCGGCGGCTATCGCGCCGGCTATAATTCCCCAGTAAAAAAGGCTGACCTGCCTTACTTTCCACCAACTGTCGATAGTGCCGTAATTGCCAAAAACGCTGATCAGCCAGAGTGATACGAACAAGTATAACAGGCCCATTACATAAGTAAGCTCCCAAAAGTCGCGGAACCATTTTTTGTTACGGAGCAGGTGGCACGAGGCGACGAGTACGAGGCCAAAGGCAACGAAACGCAGCGGGTAATTCATGCCCAGGAAATAATAACTCCAGTGTGTCTGGTAACCGGTTTCGGTGCCAAACCAACTACCCAGCGAAACGAGCGCGAACAGCCAGATGAGCCTGGAGTCGAGCCGGTAGGCGAGCAGTCCGTAAACAAAAACCGAAATAAGGAATAGGACGGAAAAATGTCCCGAGCCATTGTCGAGCGTTTTACCTAAATAGGCTATGCACGAGGCGGTAAAAAGTACACCAGTAAAGATCACCGCTTCATTGCTGAATACTTTCTCGGGATGACGTTTTTCAAGTCTCCGGCCCCAGGCAAAAAGAAGGAAGGCTGCGATGCCCGATAACACGCTGATAACAATATCCGGAGTGTAATAAAGCTTTTTGAGCAGGTTTACGATGGTATCGTTGACGATCAGGAAAGTGAACGATACCGCCCCGCAGGCCAGCGCTATCCAGAACGAGTATTTGGCCAGGCGCATCCAGTCGAAGCCTTTGACCTCGTATGAGCTGCGCAGCTTTTCTGCCTGTTCTTCCCCGACCAGGCCATTCTTCTGCCAGTCGCCAATGACGCGGTCCAAAAAATCGCTTTCGTGTTTATCGAGGTTTAGTTTCATTCCTTAGCCCATAGTCCATGGTCGATGGTCCATAGATTATAAAGGTAAAACTATAAATAATGGTTTCAAATTATCGATTATGCTTATGGCGTTTAAGAAAGCATTTTCATTACCGTTTCCTTATCGCGGCCCAGTTGCAGTTGCAATTGTTCGAGCGAGTCGAATTTCATGTCGCCGCGTACGTAATGCAGGAATTCCATACGGATGGGTTGGGTATAAATATCTTCGTTAAAGTCGAAAATATTGACCTCGGTATTCCGGGTCATTCCATTAATGGTGGGGCGGTGGCCGATGTAGCCCATGCCGTTATGCTTCTGCCCGTTCACTTCGACGCGGACCGCGAAGATGCCGTCAGCAGGGATAAGTTTATAACTTTCTTCAACCAGGATATTAGCTGTAGGATAGCCTATTTGCCGGCCGATCTGGTCGCCGCGGTTTACCTTGCCGGTGATGAAAAAAGGATAGCCTAAAAACTCGTTGGCGAGGTCGATGTCTCCGCTTAACAAAGCCTTCCTTATGCGGGTCGAGCTTACAGCTACGTCGTGAATATCCTGCTCATGTATCTCGATCACCTCAAAACCATATACCGGGCCCCAACGCTGCAATTCGGGCAGGCCTCCCTGGCGGTCCTTGCCAAAACGGTGGTCATAACCTATGACGATCTTTTTGGTGCCGATCTTTTCGACCAAAATATTGCGGACATATTCTTCGGCGGTTTGATTGGAAAAATCCCTGGAAAAAGGTGTGATGATGAGATGGTCCACGCCTAATTTCTCCAGCAGTTCGGCTTTCTCGGCCATGGTATTGATCATCCGGATATCCTGCTCCTCGGGGTGGAGGATCATTCGGGGATGCGGAAAAAACGTTAGAATAACGGTCTCGCCGCCGGTATCTTTCGCAAGCTCGGTGATGCGGTTGATGATCTTGCGATGCCCGAGATGAACGCCGTCGAACGTGCCGATTGTGACGATGGCATTCTTCAATGGCTTAAATTCGTCAATATGATGGTAGATTTTCATTTTATGCTTTGAGTTCCCTGATTTTATTTACCAGTTCCATAATCTCCCATGCATCCCCGACCCTGAAATCGCCGCTGCGCGTACGCCGCAACCTCGACAAATAGGCCCCGTTATCAAGCGAAGCGCCGAAATCGTTTGCCAGCGAACGAATATAAGTACCTTTGCTGCAAACTACCCTGAAGTCGACTTCCGGCAGTTCGATACGGGTAATTTCAAACGCGCTGATGGTGACATTGCGCGGTTTTACTTTCACCTCCTCGCCCCGGCGGGCTTTTTCATATAGCCGCTCTCCGCCGACTTTAACCGCGGAGTGTGCAGGCGGATATTGCTGGATGTCGCCTGTGAACTGTTGACAGGCGGACCGGATTCTGTCATCAGTTAACCCGTCGAGACTGAACTTCTGTTCGGGTTCGCTTTCCAGGTCGTAGGTAGGCGTTGTGGCGCCCAGAACTATGGTGCCGGTATACTCTTTCTCTTCGGCCTGGAAAGTGTCGATCTGTTTGGTCATTTTGCCCGTACAGATCACCAGCAGTCCGGTAGCTAATGGGTCGAGGGTACCGGCATGGCCAACTTTAAGCTTGAGCGGTTTAAACGCATTACGAATTTTGCCCACCACGTCAAAACTTGTCCATTTATACGGTTTGTTGACCAGCAGGAGTTCGCCTTCGGCAAATTGATCGATATTCTTAAATTCTTTTTTCAATGCGATAGATTACACCGATTAAGTTTCGACTACACCGGACGGGTTGCGATTACACCAATTGGTGCGCAAATTTAATGGTTTGCGGTTTAATAGAAATCGGTGGAATTCTAATTAATCGGTGTAACCACTAAGCCCGAAGGGCGTTGGTTGTAAAATACAGGATAATGATGACTATACCCGCAATGATGCGGTATACGCCAAAAAGTTTAAATCCGCGTTTTTCCAGGAAGGTAATAAAGCTTTTGATAGCCAGCATGGCTACAATAAAAGCTATTACGCTGCCGATAATAAGGAATTTCACGTCCTGGTGAAAATCGGGCGTATTGAAGTAACCGTGCTTTTTAAAGTCCCACAAGTCTTTTACCGTTGCGCCGAACATGGTCGGCACGGCAAGGAAAAACGAGAACTCGGCCGCAGCAGTACGGCTTAGCTTTTGCGACATACCGCCTACTATGGATGCCGCCGAACGCGAAACGCCCGGTATCATGGCGAGACATTGAAAAATACCAATTTTGAAGGCCGTTAAATGGTTTATTTTTTTCTCTTCCCTGATTACCGGTTTATTGAACCAATCGTCGACAAAGAGCAGTACAATGCCGCCAACTACGAAGGCTACCGCAACTATAAGCGGGTTTCCCAGCCATACATCGATATGTTTTTTTAGTAAAAGCCCTAAGATGACGGCCGGTATTACACCGATGACAAGTTTGATGTAAAAGTCGACGGATTTAACAAAACGTTTAAAATAGAGCACCACAACGGCCAGGATGGCGCCCAACTGAATCACTACTTCAAAAAGCTTTACAAATTCGTCTTTACCGATGCCCATCAGCGAACTGGCGACAACCATGTGGCCCGTTGATGAGATCGGCAAAAATTCGGTTATACCTTCGATGATCGCCAGGATAATAACGTGGATAATGTTCATAGGGTTGACTAAGTCTGTTAGTTGTTTAAGTTGACCGGGGTGGAATCAGTTGAAGGCTGGGTGAGTCAAATTAGGCAGCTCAACCAACCCTTGGACTTATTCAACTTTATTAGCCGACGGCTTCTTCAGGATAGCATAAAAGCCCAGCGCAAATCCTCCAAGCACGACCACTGGCGCTACCACGATTTTGGTAGTGCTGTAAATATCGGTAGTGCCCGACATGAGCACAAAGCCCAGTATTACCACAGCAAAGCTGATGATGAAAAACTTATAATTGCTTTTATCGAACACGAACTGGATCGGGGCATGGGTAACCTCTTTTCCGGGGCTGCGGTAGCCGGCGGTAGTTTTTACCGGGGTCGAAGGCTTCGTTTGTTTTTGTGCCATTTTTTTGAGCTAAGGCCTGAAGCTAAAAGCTAAAAGCCATGTTTATCATTGATTATTGCGGGTTATATTTTAAAAAAGCTTTCTGCTTTTGTCTTACTGCTTTAGCTTATCGGTACAACGTATATATTTTCGAGCGCAGGTATTTATTAACGGCCATGAACGTACTGAACGCGGAAATAAATATTCCGAGGCAAATTACGATCAGAAACACGGCGCCAAACTCGGTATAATCTTGTAAGACCACCAGGTCGGGAATTTCTTTCTGCGCTACATAGAGCGTACCCATCAGTATTGATATAGCGATAAGCGCACCTAACAGGCCGTGCCAGATACCGTATAAAATAAAAGGCTTGCGGATAAAATTCTTGGTTGCGCCTACCAATTGCATCGATTTGATGATGAAACGCTGCGAGTAAATGGCCAGGCGTATGGTATTGTTGATCAACGCGACTGACAGCAGCACGAATATCGCCGTAAAGCCGAGGATGATAAGGCTGATGGAAGTCAGGTTCTGGTTCATTTCATCGACAAGCGATTGCTGGTATTTTACTTCTTTTACCAGCGGGTTTTTCAGCAATTCGTTCTTGAACTTTTCGATATCCGCATTATTGGCGTACTCGGCCTTCAGGTAAACGTCCACCGACATCGAAAGAGGATTGTAGCCCAGGAATTTAACAAAATCCTCGCCCAGGTCTTTCTGTAGATTGCGGGCGGCGAGCTCCTTGGTCACATACTGTGTTTGCTTCACCATGGGGTTGGCGTCCAGTTGTTTCTGCAGTTGCTGTACATCAGCTTCATGCGCGCCTTCATCGACGTATACGTTAAGAACTATATTTTCTTTAACATAACGGGAAAGCTTGTTGGCGTGCACCAGTATCAAGCCCAGCAGGCCCACCATCAAAAGCACCATTGCAATTCCGAAGACGGTAGATATGTAAATGCTTTTCGTCTTTTTCGACGAATCGCTTGCTTCAAATTCTTCCAGTAAATCGGCCATCTGACGTTTTTTATTCGGCGGAAAATTCCTGTCCTGTTGCCGCGAAATTAACAAACCGTCTATAAAGGTAAAAGTTTATATGCGATAATTGTTTAAGAGGCACGGATATCGGATCAATATTTAACAAAAATTAACGGATATAAGCTCGCGAAGGCATTGAACAAAAACGGCGAAGTATATGTTCTTTTATAAAAACTGACAATGACAAAACCAGCAAATTCACATCATAAGCCGTCGCCGTCGGATACGCCAACCCATCGCCCGCACGACAACGGGCATAAAAGCGTCCAGAAGCCGGAAGATAAACAGTACCATGCCGACCAGCCCCACGGCGGAAACATTGCCAAAACACACGAGAAGGAAGAGCAGCCGGTCCACCCGGTGAAAAATCCGCCTAAAGAAAAGGGAATGGAAAAGGGTAAAGTGCAGCCATGAAAGCTGTCCGACAGCGGTAAGCAATCGGAAGCCGGATAATTTTTGCGTGACAAGCGATGATATTGCTTTGTTATGCTACGCCGATGATAAAAAAGGTCTTATCTTCAATCTCCAAAACATTAACTGGTTATGAAGATTCGCCTTATGTCCGTGCTGCTGTTGTGCAGCCTGCCGGCAGTTGCGCAGATATCAAACGATTTTATCGCCAAAAAATCCGATTCTATTTTCAATACTTATAAAAATCAGCCCGGTGTTGCTGTGCTTGTTGTGCAGAGCGGTAAGATAGCTTTCGAAAAGGGGTACGGCCTGGCTAACCTGGAATACAACATACCCGTCACCCCCGTCACGGTTTTCGACATCGCGTCCGTATCGAAGCAATTCACCGGCTATGCTATCTCCACTTTGATACAGGAGGGCAAAATATCGCCCGACGATGACATTCATAAATACCTGCCCGACGTACCCGACTTCGGCAAAAAGATCACCATAAGAAACCTGGTACACCATACCAGCGGCCTGCGCGACTGGCCGGAAGCGCTGCATGCTGCGGGCTGGCGCTGGGAAGAAGCCTTTGGCTGGGACGATATCATGCGCATGGTAAAACAGCAAAAGGAGCTCGATTTCGAACCCGGGTCAAAGTACCAGTATTCCAATACAGGGTACAATTTGCTGGCAGCTATTATTGAAAAAGTGACCGGGGAGACGTGGCCGGTTTGGGTTGACGAGCATATTTTCAAACCTTTGCGGATGAATTCTTCGCAGATTTTGACGGACTATTCCAAAGTGATCAAGAACCAGGCTAGCTCCTATTATCCCGATAAAGATGATTTTCACAAGGCCAGCGACATGCTGACGGCCTGGGGGTCCAGCTCGATATTCACCACGGCGGAGGACCTGGCCAGGTGGGTGATCCGTTTCCAGCGAGGTTTGCACGAAAAAGACCCGGTTTACCTGCGGATGATCGAAACAGATAAACTGAACGACGGCAAAAAAAATAATTATGCCTATGGCCTGGAAGTGGCCGACGACGGCGGACTGCGCAATATCAATCATACCGGCGGCTGGGCGGGTTTCGCCACCGTGATCTCTAATTATCCCGACCAGGAATTGTCGATAATCTTGCTCAGCAATAACGCGGGCTTCGATTCCTACGGACGGGCGAACCAACTGGCCCGCGCCCTGCTCGCCAATAAAATGAAACCCGGTCCCAAGCTCGAAAATATTGGCAGTAAGCCGACGGTCAGCTTGGCTACCCAGGTGCTGCGGAAATACGCCAATACCTATAAGCTCGGCGAAGGCTGGTACGTGACGTTTACCCTCGAAGACGGGAAGCTGATGGTGCAGGCCACCAGCGAAGCCAAATTTCCAACCGAGCCGAAATCAGATACGGTGATCTGGGTTCCGGCGTATAATGCAGCGTTCACCTTTAGCGACATTACGGACAAGGCCAACACGGCAAAGTATAAAGGCATCATCGCGCCAAAGATCACACCGGTCAGGGTCGACGCTTCCCAATTCGGACAATATGCAGGAAGTTATTACAGCCCGGAATTAGAGGCAACCTACCGCGTTTATGTTAAGGACGACAAACTGATGGTGCATCACATGCGGCTGGGCGATTTTGAACTGGTGCCCGATGCAGCCGGTATGTTTAGCTGTGATGTGGGCCGCATACGGTTTGAAAAGGACGGGCGCGGGAAAGTGACAGGCTTTAAGCTCTCAGGCGGCAGGGTAAGGAATATCCGGTTCGACCTGGTCAATTCGAAGCCGGATTGATCCGACTAAAGACTTTCGGATAGTGACTTAGGACTTAACAATCCCCGCCGAATTGAACTGCAGGTCGTACAGCTTGCGGTAATAGCCGTGTTCGATTTTGAGCAGTTCCTGGTGGGTGCCCACTTCCTTGATCTCGCCATGATCGAGCACCACGATCTTATCGGCATTCTGAATGGTCGATAAGCGGTGTGCAATTACGATGGCCGTACGCCCCTGCATAAGCTTGTAAATAGCATTCTGGATCAGGATCTCCGTTTCCGTATCGACGGATGACGTTGCTTCGTCCAAAACTAAAATGGCAGGGTTATACACCAGTGCGCGGATGAACGAGATAAGCTGGGCCTGGCCCGACGACAAGGTCGAACCGCGCTCCATTACATTATAATCATACCCGCCGGGCAGGCGTTCGATGAATTCGTGTGCGCCGACCTCTTTGGCGGCAGTCACGATCTGTTCGCGGGTAATATCCGGGTTGTTCAGGCTGATGTTGTTGGCGATGGTATCGGTAAAAAGGAAAACATCCTGTATAACGGTGGCGATCTGCCGGCGCAGGGAGCCAACCTCGTATTCCCTGATGTCGATGCCATCTACCTTTACTACGCCTTTGCCTATTTCATAAAAACGGTTCAGGATGTTAATGGTCGATGATTTTCCTGCGCCTGTGGCTCCAACCAGGGCCAGTGTTTTGCCCGGTTCGACGTGTAAGTTAATATCCTTCAGCACCCAGTTCTCGTCGTTATAAGCAAACCACACATGCTCGAATGATATTTCGCCGCGCAAATTTGCAGCGCGCAGCGTTCCGGTGTTTACAGCGACCTCGTCGGTATCCAGTACGCGGAAAATACGGTCGGCGCCGACCATACCCATTTGCAGGGTGTTGAATTTGTCGGCCAACTGGCGGATAGGCCTGAAAAGCAGGTTAAGCAGTACAATGTATTCCAATATCACGCCAGGTGTTACCGGGTGGTGAGTTGCCGACAAACTTGCAAGCTGTTCGTCATTCAAAATCCTTTTACAGCCGTACCAAACCAACAGTCCGATACATACTGCAAACAATATCTCGACCACCGGAAAGAAAATAGAGTAGTACCAGTTTGACCGGATATTGGCATCGCGGTATTTGACATTTACCGATTTAAATTTTTGCATTTCCTGGTCTTCACGAGCGAAATACTGGATAATGCTGATGCCTGAAATGTGCTCGGCCAGGAAGGCATTCAACTGGGCCACCTGTGTACGGACTTCCTGGAAAGCCGATTTGATGGCTTCTTTAAAGATATAGGTAGAAAGCAGCAGCAACGGCATCGGTATCAGTGTGATAAGAGCCAGCTTCCAATCCTTTACCAGCATCAAAACTATGATGGCCACCACCAGCAGCAGGTCGCCCACGATGGATATGAGCCCTTCCGAAAAAATATCCGCTATAGTTTCCAGGTCAGATACTGTGCGTGTGATGAGTATACCGATCGGGGTACGGTCGAAATATTTGAGCCGCAGGCTGAGGACATGATTGAAAACATCCTTGCGCAGGTCGCGTATGACTGATTGCCCGAGTGCATTGGTCATATAAGTTTGATAATACTGCACCGCTGTTTGAATAGCCAGTTGCGCCATCATCAGCGTCACCATCAGCACCAGTCCATTGTAATCGCTGCTTATGATGTATTTGTCCAGCGTAAGCTGCATCAGTATCGGCTGCACGATCGCATTGCCGGCCAGGAATATGGTCAGAAATGCCGCCAGCACAAATGTACCCCGATAGGGTTTTACATAGTGCATTACCCTGCCGAGCAGTCTCCAATCAATCGCTTTACCGGTTACTTCGGACATGTTAGCCTCGCGTTAAATCCCTCTCCGGCAGAGAGGGATTTTTTAAATTAAGTATATATTTTACAATTAAACCCACATCAAACTTTCGCCTTTTTGTCTCAGCTTTCACCTCACAAATAAGGATACTTTACTTCCGTCAAATACAACGCGCAGGCCGGTACCGATGTTCCGGCGTTGCTGCGGTTTTTGCTGTCGATGATCGCCATGATCCCTTCCGGTTCCATCTCTTTGAAGCCAATTGGGATCAGCGTACCCACAATCGCCCTCACCATATTACGTAAAAAACGGTCGGCCGAGATACGGAATACCATGCCGCTTTCATGTTCGGTCCACCCGGCGCCGCTGATCTTACAATTATTGGTAAAAGTTTGGGTGTTCGACTTACTGAAGCAGCTAAAATCGGTGTATTCCATCATTATTTTCGCCGCCTCGTTCATCAGTGCAATATCCGGTTTATCGCGCAATTCCCACGAACGGTTGAGCCGGAACGGGTCTTTTTCAAAATGAATATGATACTCGTATGACCGCAGGGTAGCATCGAATCGGGCATGCGCTTCCGTATGCACCGGGATGATCCGTTTTATGGCGATGTCTTTAGGAAGGATGGCATTCAGACTGTTAATCAGCTTGTGGTATATAGCCCATAGACCATAGTCCATAGCTTTTGCAGGATCAGCCATCGACCATGGACCATCGACGATGGACCTCGACTCGAAATGCGCAAAAAATTGCTTAGCATGAACACCGGTGTCCGTGCGTCCGCAGCCGACGGTTTCAACAGGCCCGCGCAGAACGGTCGATAGCGCTTTATCGAGTAACTCCTGTACGGTCACCGCGTTAGGCTGCACCTGCCAGCCATGGTAATTAGTGCCATCATAGGCCAGCTCGATAAAATAGCGTTGTTTTTCGGCCACGGGGCAAAGGTAGTTGATTTATGATTACGGGGTTGCGATTTAGGTGTCTCGTTTTTCTATCTTTGCGTTACGAAACTTTATGCCTGTAACCTATCCGGCATACGGCCGTCAATACTAAAGCATTCCATCATGATCCAACGCATACAAAGTATTTACCTTCTGTTAGCCGGCCTGGCAATCTGGGCCCTGTTCCTGTTCCCGGTGGCGCATAACGTGTATATCGGCGGAGTTTCTGCAACCATCAAAATAACAGGCGTTTACCTCAATTCAAATTGGCATCAAACACAGGTTCAAACTTTTACGCCGCTTATAATCGGTGCGATTATTATGGGCCTGCTGCCCATCATACTGATCTTCCTGTATAAGAACCGCAAACGGCAGGTAACGCTTTGTTACGTTTACATCCTGCTGGTCATCGGTTTTAGCTATTGGTTGGTGCAGACGGTGAAATCGGCCGTTGGCGGCTTTACCATGGATACGCACAATTTCGGTATCGGCGCGTTACTGGGCTCCATAAGTATCATACTGACCGTTATGGCCGCAAAGGCGATCCAAAAAGACGAAAAACTGGTCCGCTCGGCCGACAGGTTGAGGTAATTATTTGGCAAAAAGCTGCCCAATATCTTTAAAAGCCTTAAACTCCAGCGCATTTCCGCAGGGGTCGGAAAAAAACATCGTGGCCTGTTCGCCGGGGAGCCCTTTAAAACGGATGCCGGGTTCGATGATGAATTTTATTCCATAGTTTTTCAAGCGTTCCGCAAGCTTTTCCCATTCATCCATTTCCAGGACGACACCAAAGTGCGGAACGGGTACATCATGCCCGTCGACGGGGTTGGTGTGCAGCTTATGATCGCCTCCGGGTTGCGGTTTATAGTGGATGACGAACTGGTGCCCATACAGGTCGAAATCGGTCCATAATTCATCGGTGCGGCCTTCCGGGCATCCCAGTACCTCGCTGTAAAATTTCCGGGCCGCCTCCAGGTCGTACACGGGCACGGCTACATGAAAAGGGGTTAATTTGTTCATAAGATCATTTGCTGCAATAATAACAATTTGTTCGGCTCCGGACCTTGCTACATAAGAGCCGCTTTTTAAAAATTATATTAATATTATTCATATTTGTTTCTTATGGCCAATATCTGCTTAGTTGAAGACGAACAAAAAGTTGCCTCATTTATCTGCAAAGGGCTCGAAGAGCAGGGCTATTCGGTAAAGACGGCTGCCGACGGCCGCGCCGCGCTTGATGCCCTGAAGCGGGAACAGTTCGACCTGGTCATATTAGACGTAATGCTGCCCGACACCAATGGCGTCGATCTTTGCCGCAGCATACGGGAAAGGGATAAAGACACCCCGGTGCTTATGCTTACGGCGCTGAACCAGGTTAACGACAAGGTGTCGGGCCTGAAGGCCGGCGCCGATGATTACTTAGTAAAACCTTTCCACTTTAGCGAGCTTATAGCGCGTATCGAGGCGTTGATGCGGCGCAATAAAATTAAGCAGGACGACCATCTGCTCGTTTTTGACGATTTGAAACTGGATACCTGGACCAAAACAGCCGAGCGCGGCGGCACACAGATATCGCTCACGGCCAAGGAATATACCCTGCTGGAGCTTTTTATGCGCAATCCGAACAAAACGCTTTCAAGAGAATATATCGCCGAACAGGTTTGGGGTATAGGCTTCGATACCGGCACCAATTTCATCGATGTGTACGTTAACTACCTGCGGAAGAAGATCGAAAAGGACTATAAAAGCAAGCTCATCCATACCGTCATAGGCATGGGATATATTTTGAAACAGGCGAAGTAATAATGAAGATAAAAAACAGGCTTGCGCTTTATTTCACAATCATCAGCGTCGTTATACTGGTGATTGCGTTTGCCTCGATATTTCTCACCTTTACCTCCTTTGCCAAAACCGACTTTTACAACCGGTTGATGGACCGGGCCAAAGTAGCCGCGCAGCTTTATCTGGAAGCGGATGAAATATCTGTTGATTCATTAAACCATGTGCGGGAACGCTACCTGAAGCGGATACCCGGAGAAGTGGTGCGCTTTTATAACGACCGTAATGCGCCTTCGTTCATTAAAGACCGTCAGCAATATTGGGACGCTAAGGTGATCAACCAGGTTCGCAGGCAGAAGCAGGTGGAATTTTCTGAAGGAGACCGGCAGACGGTCGGTGTATATTACAACGACAACCAGGGAAATTTTGTAATTCTCGTATCGGCCGAGGACATACACGGCCACGACCGGATAATGGACCTTATCGAGATCATGCTGATCATGGTGGTGTGCGTTTCGCTTGCGCTGTTCGTTATCGGCCGGTGGTTTGCCAAAAAGGCCCTTGAGCCCATCGACAAAATGGTCAGCCAGGTGCAGCAGGTTAGGGCCAGCAATCTAAAGGTGAGGATTGATGAAGGCAACGGGAAGGACGAAGTAAGCACCCTGGCAAAAAACTTTAACCGGCTTTTGATACACCTGGACAATGCTTTTGAACTGCAGCAGACTTTTGTCATCAACGCCTCGCACGAATTGCGTACGCCTGTTACCAGTATTATGGGCGAACTGGAAGTGACGCTGAATAAACAGCGTACCCAAAAGGAATATGAAGAGGTAATGCGGTCGGTATTAACCGAGTCCGAGCGGCTTAACGAGACCATCAGCAGCTTGCTCGAGCTGGCCCAGGTAGATATGAGCTATACGCAGGCAGCGCTTAGCCCGGTTGCTATCGACGAATTGATATGGGAGCTGGCCGATTACTGGACTGACAGGATCGGGAAAGGGATGTTTGTGGTTCACGTCATCAGCATGCCCGACAATCACGATAAGCTGCTCGTCCCGGCAAATAAAGCATTGCTGGGCATT
>JAFDZK010000199.1 GCA_018267005.1 Bacteroidota bacterium | reverse complement strand
ATATGGGATTTTTTCAAAAATTTTAAAGATGAGCTTATCGTGATCAAGTGATAAGCTCTTTGCAAGAACGCGATTATCTCAACGGAAAGAGAAGCCCAACGTTAAAACTGTTTCGTATATTCTGATAAGTGCCTCCATTATTTAGCGGGCTCGAGAGATCGGTCAGGCCGCCTTGCCCGTCGTATTCAAAAAAGATACTTGCGGTATTAGAAACCGGAATTTTAACGCCTATGCCAAATGCGATACCGACGTCGGTTGTATTGAAAAGCGGGTTTACATCAGCGCTGTTGGATGTCTCACTTGCATTGGTAAGGAACCCCAGGTAAGGTCCGAAATTCAGGTACCAGTTGCGCCGCCTGCCGAAGTGCCAGTCGGCCATAACAGGGATAGTAATATAATTCAGGCGATAATCAACCCCATCAATTTCCGAACCGTCCGGCAAAAAAAGGGTGCCGTTGGCCCAACCTTTTTGGTCAAAGATCGCTTTCGCTTTAATGCCCCAGCGGCCGGAGAAGTAATACTCGCCGGAAACGCCAAAATTAACGCCAGCTTTATAGTCGGCATTATAACCTGAAGCGTCTTGAATCGTGGAGGTGTTGAGGCCAATGTTAACGCCGAATTCGCCCGTATTGGCACGTTGTGCCAATGCACCCACTGAAATTCCAAGTATAAAAGCAATAGTGATTAGTATCTTTTTCATGGTGCGATCAGATTTTAATTTTTCTATCGATGGCAAAAAAAGTAAAATCGCTGCAAATAATCGCATACTTGTAAGTCATAATTTTGTTATCGTTACTGTTCAATTCAGCAAGTTCCGGGTTTTAACGCGTAGGCGGGGCGGATAATTTTGTGTTATCAAAACAGATAGAAAAATGGAAACACAGGAAACGATCAATTATCAGCGTATTGCTGAGGCGATCGGTTATATCAGCCGGCATTTTAAGGAGCAGCCCAGCTTAGACGAGGTTGCCGAAAAAGTAAACATGAGTGCCTTTCATTTTCAGCGGATGTTTACCGACTGGGCAGGTATCAGTCCGAAAAAATTTCAGCAATACCTCAGCCTAGATTATGCAAAGGGTATTTTAAAGGAAAAACAGGCCACCCTTTTCGACGCTGCGTTTGAGACAGGTTTATCCGGAACCGGCCGCCTGCACGATCTTTTTATCAATATCGAAGGGATGACGCCTGCCGAATACAAAAACGGCGGCAAAGCGTTGAATATCAATTACAGTTTTGCCGACAGTCCTTTCGGGAATATCCTGGTGGCATCTACGGCCAAAGGTATCTGCTACCTGGCTTTTGCCGACGATGAAAAGGAAGCCTTTGCTCAATTGCAGCAGTTGTTCCCTAATGCCGCATACCGCCAGGTGGTCGACCATATCCAGCAGGAAGCGATGTTCATCTTCCAGAAAGACTGGTCGAAATTGTCCAATATCAAGCTTCACCTGAAAGGTACCCCATTTCAACTGAAAGTTTGGGAAGCGTTACTCAGGATACCCATGGGCGGACTGGAAACTTACGGTTCGTTGGCCAAAGAAATACAATCGCCCAATGCCAGCCGGGCGGTTGGCAGTGCGGTTGGCGACAACCCCGTGGCATTCCTGATCCCCTGCCACCGGGTTATCCGTTCGACAGGCGAATTTGGCGGGTACCATTGGGGGGCGGCGCGTAAATCGGCCATGATAGGGTGGGAAGCCGCAAGGATAAATGCCATAGCTGTATAAAATGGATATTTCGCAAATGATTGGCCTGCTGGATTGGAGCAGCCTGGCCGTGCAACTTAATAATACCGGCTATGCGCTGGCCAAATGGCTGCTGACCCCGAATGAATGCGACCAGCTTATCCGGCTTTATGATGACGACGGCCTGTACCGCAAAACCATCGTGATGGAGCGGTACAGGTTTGGCCTGGGCGAGTACAAGTATTTTAAATATCCGTTGCCTGCTATGGTCGCGGAGCTAAGGCATGGGATATACCCCCATATAGCTCCGATCGCTAACAACTGGATGGAGCAATTAAATGTGGATAAACGCTACCCTAACGACCTGGATGAATTGCTGCGGCAATGTCACGCAAACGGGCAAAACCGGCCCACGCCATTGGTACTGCGCTACGCCAAGGGTGGTTATAACACACTGCACCAGGACCTGTATGGCGAATTATTTTTCCCGATGCAAGCGGTTTTATTTTTGGACGAGGACTACGAAGGAGGTGAGTTTGTAATGATCGAACACCGCCCTAGGGCGCAGTCGAAAGCTATCGTATTAAAGCCGGGTAAGGGCGATATGCTGATCTTTACCACCAATTTCAGACCGGTTAAAGGGAGTAAAGGGTATTACCGCGTGAATATGAAGCATGGCGTAAGCGAAGTAAAGGATGGACAAAGGCACACGCTGGGTATTATTTTTCACGACGCTGCCTGATGCGCGTCTTTATATTAAATTTGCCGCCATGGTGGCAAGGCTGTGCTTATTCATCGTGTGCTGTTTAATTGGTATGACGCTGAGCGCGCAGACATCCGATACCTTGTACAATAAGCTCGCCGATTTTAACCTGGCTCAACTGAACGGCGACACCTATGGCGCTTTATTGCTGGGAAAAGAAATATTAACCGATACCGGCCGGATGACCGCCAAACAGCGGAGCAATTTTATCGATCGCATGGCTAAAGCCTATGAAGATAACGGCGAGGACGATAAAGCTCTGCCATTGTACCTGGAAGTAGCCGCAGCCGAGCCCGACTATTTTGTGGCGCAGCGTGCAATTGGTTATTTGTATAACGATAAGGCCGAGGAAATCCAATTGAAGTTGTACATCACGCCCAAAGCCGCGCCGGATTATAGTGCATTGCGGGAATCATACAAAAACGCAGTACTGAAAGCGTTGCCACACCTCGAGAAGGCCCAGGCCTGCGACCCTGATGACGATACGCTCGACCTTGTCAAGACTTTATACCAAAATATCGGCGATGAACGGGCGGTAAACTCACTGGACGATCGGTTGTCCCGCCTTAGCAAAAAATGTAAGGACGTACTGGATGATAAGTAGTTTACAGATCAAGCTCTTTCCCTTGTTCAGGAAAGATGAGATTAAGACCTAACTTATTTTCATCAGCTAACTGCGTACGGATGCGTCGTATACTGCTCTCCGGCGGTTTTACATGAGTAACCACCAGGTTAAGGCCTTTAAGCGAACCAGCCCCTGCAACTTGTTCCAGTTCGGACATCTCCTTCATCAGCCAGCGTGGCGTTAAGTGGCCGAACAGGGTTTTATCCGGCTGTTCATCCGGGAATGACGCCTCGATCATGATCGCCTTAAGTTTTTTAGCTTGTACCAGGGGTGCTACGGATTGCCATAGCCGGTGCAGGTTTTGGCTTTTTTCGATCTCGTCGGGACCTGTGTCGCCGAGGTAGAGGATATAGCTATCCCCGTTTCCGACGAGAAATGCTGTACTCGTAAGATTGGAGTGGCTCAGCGGAAAGGCTTTAACCGTCATGGCGGTATGATCTAATTTAACCTCGCTGCCCGGATCAAGCGTCACGTAGTGGTATTTTTTTAACTGGGGCGTTTCGCCGGCATCGGCAAAATTGGCCCAGCTTTCCCAGGTGAAGAAATGGGTTTTAAATGTTTCGATGCAACCGGGCAGCGCATAAATATTTTTGGCGGTATCGTCAGGTGAATTGATGATCAGCCCGGCAAGGTGATCGAAATGGGAATGAGATATTAAGTATCCCTTAATATTTCTCCTTAATACCTGTTCGGGTGCAGCGGCAAAAATCTTGTTGGCGATCGCTTCTTCAATCCCGTCGCGTAATGTCCCGGCATCGAGACACACATAGTTATCGCTATTTGCAGGTGCGACCATGTAGGCCGAAAGATCACTTTCGTCGATTCCACCCTTTACACCCAGCGGGATGATCTTAAATGCTTTGTTTTGCGCAAATACATCCAAGGTCAGAAGGAGGAAAAAAATAATAAACAAGGAATTCTTACGGGTCATTTTTACCGGCTTTTCACGACAAAAATAACCCGTCCGGGGCATGTCTTAAAATTAAATATCCGTTAATTTCCTTGTACAGCGGCTAAGCCGTACTTACTTTGCCTGTACCTTCAGTTACAGGTTTGTAGTGATGCCTGGCGATGAGATAGTACCTGTTTGCAACGCATTTAGGGCAAAAATAGATTTTGATGGGCAACCAAAAAAATAGGGTCCGAAGTAAACGGTTTCTTTTTACTCTCGTATTCAAAAGATCCTTACACTTGGGGCACTTTACCAAATGCTGAACATAATAATTGGACGAATTTCCCATGACAGCAAAAAATGTTATAGGAGTAATACACCGCTATTGACAAAATGTTTGTTAAGGCCCGAGTTTTCATCCTGCAAGCAGGCGTTTGAACGATGGTTTATAACTGCTTTTTTGGTTAATTTCGCCGAATGAAAACCAGCGCTATTGTTCCAAAGGCTGTAAGCCGCCTGTTCATTATTCTGATTGTTGTCGCCGTTATCATCCTTTTCAGGGTGGATCATAACAAACTACAGCACATTTATTTTGCCGGCAAAAGCAAATGGAGTTTCGTGTTCCCTGCCATATTGATACTGAGCTTCATCATCCTGTTTGTTTATTGTACGGTTAATAAATACAGCAAAACCGACTGGAATTGGGTGCTGGTACTCAATACGTTCATATTAATGGCCTATTTCGCCACACTTTACATGCGTATTTACGAGCTGGTAAGCCATTGATCCCGCTATTGGGTCTTCATAGCTTTTTCCGCCGACTTCTTGTATTCGTAATCGCCGCCAAGCAAAAAGCCCCAGGGTTTCAGGCTTTCTATGCGATCAAAAATGATCTTCATAATGGCGATCACCGGAATAGCCAGGAACATACCCGAAAGCCCCCATATCATTTCGCCGATCACGATACCCAGGAATGAAATAAGCGCATTGAGCCGTACCTTCGACCCGACAATTGTTGGCAGCAGAACGTTGGCGTCTATAGTATGTACGATCACTACGCTCAGGGCCACAAATAAGGCATCGCGGATGTTGCCCGTTGCAAACGTGATCAACGTGCTGATAAGTAAAGCTGTATATATTCCCACGTAGGGAACGATATTAAACAGGCCTACAATAATGCCCAGCAACAGCGCATATTTAATGCCTATAATAAAGAAAGCTGTGCAAGCCATACAGGCGACGATAAACATTTCGAGCAATAAGCCAAGAATGTATTGCCGCATGATCTTTTGGATATTTTCGACAATATCAAAAACTATGGCTTTATAGCTGTCTGTGAAAACCCAAACCAGGAAGGCGAGTAATAAGCGCCTGTAAAACAGGATCAGGAAGGTAAAAATAAGGATAAAGGCATAAAACAGCATGAGCGATGATACCGCGCCGAAGGTGGTGCCGATCACATTAGAACCCGATGCCATCAGCTTGCTGGTGGCATCGTGCACATAGTCCATTTGTTTATCCATATTGATGTGAAAACTATCTTGTATCCATTGCCGGATGTTTTCGACTGACTGTCCTACCTGTTTGCGCAACTGCGGCCAGTCATCTGCCATCGCTGATATACGCGACCCCACCAGGTACAGTATTCCGCCGATAAAAACAATCAGCAGTATAATGGAAAGCAATGAGGCGAGGCTGCGCGGCATACGCAGTTTCCTTTCCAGAAAACTACAAACGGGAAGCAGCAGTATGGCGAACAAAAAGCCGAATACCAGCGGATCGAGCAGGTCTTTGCCGAGAATGACGATATAGCACAGGGCAATGAGTCCTACTAGTACCAGTGAAAGTTTTTCGTAAAATGGAGCCGTTACGTTTTTTGAAGGCATGGGGTTTTGAGTTGACTTTCAGGGAACAGCGAAATATTATTATTGTGTTGAAGATAGGTATAAATTGTGATTAGTGATTGGTGGCTTGCGATTAGTTTTTAAATTGTCATTGCAAAAATCGCTGGTCACGAATCAATTAAGTTGCCCAAAACCAGTTCGATAGCTTGTTCAATTGCCTTTTGCGGCTGTTTGCTGAATTTGCCGGTTATCCTGTTGGCTAATATTACATTGAACGAGATAGCCCGGTGTCCCAATAGCGACGCTAATCCGTAAATTCCGGCGGTTTCCATTTCCAGGTTGGTGATACGGCTTTCTCCCGACCGGAATGTTTGGACCGCATTTATTAATCCTGGAGTTTGTAACTGAAGTCTTAATTGCCGGCCTTGCGGCGCATAAAACCCGGGCGAGCTGATGGTGATTCCTTTTGGAACGTCTTTTGCCAACTGGCCGATCAAATCGGCGCTGCCGGAGGCGATATAAGGCGAAAACGGGTGGCTCGCTGGCAGTACAGCTTTAAAAGCCGCTAACAACAGTTTTTCTTCCGTGTTATTCTCCTGCTTATAATAATGCATCAGCGTATCCAAACCGATTGCCATTTCCGACACCAGGATACTGTCTAACGCAATATCGGCTTGTATGGCGCCCGATGTGCCGATTCGAATAATATCCAGGCTGGTCAAAACCGGTTTCCGTGTGCGATTTTCCAGGTCGATATTGACCAGCGCATCCAATTCGTTCAGTACGATATCGATATTGTCCGTGCCTATGCCTGTTGAAATTACGGTGAGCCTTTTTTGTCCGATGCAACCGGTATGCGCCACGAATTCCCGTTTTGATTTTCGCAATTCCACCCGGTCGAAATACTTGCTTACTTCCTGAACACGGTCCGGGTCGCCGACGGTTATGACGGTTCCGGCAACATCTTCGGGCAGCAGGTTCAGATGGTAAACGCTGCCGTCGCCATTTAATATTAGATCGGTTTCGGGTATGCCGCTCATTGGGTTAAAAGTAATTAAAATCGCCGGAAAACTGTTTTAATGGATGAGTTGTTAATAAATGACATCTATTTAAAAACATAAGATCATGGCAAAATATTCTGAAAAAGCGGGCGAAAAGGTTGAAAAGACCATGCACGAAATGAAAGAAGGCAAGCTGAAGAGCGGCCGGAGCGGTAAAAAAGTTACCAGCCGTAAACAGGCAGTAGCAATAGGCTTATCGGAAGCGCGGAAAGAAGGCGCAAAGGTTCCGAAAAAGAAAAGCTGATACAAAGACTTACAAAGTTTTTAAAACTTTGTAAGTCTTTCTCTTTTGTAAGCCGTAACCCTTACTTTGTAAAAGCATCTAATATCTTCATCAGCGTAACCGCTTCTTCAATGGGGCAGGGATTAGGCGCTTCGCCCCTGAAGTATTTTACGATCTTTTCGATCATCGGTTGCTGTATATGTTCCGGATGGGTGAAATTGATGGTTTCTCCGCCATCTTCATTCACCCATGTTACAAAGTTCCCGAAGAACGGAAAGGTAATACGCCCTCTCGTGCCGATCATCTCGCAAAGATCGACCGCCTGGCTCTCAGCAACATTAAAGCTCCACGAGCCGTTTACCACGACTTTGCTTTTGAAAACTATCTCGCCGCAAACATGGTCATCGGCAGGGTAAGTGTTGGATTGGTTCAGCGAATAACCATGGTATTTTTCGGGTTCGCCGAAATAATAGAGCATCAGGTCGAGTTGGTGCGGTGCCAGGTCGTGAAAATATCCGCCGCCTGATAGTTCAGGGTTAACGCGCCAGTTGGTTTCCGAATCGGCGATCAGGTCGGGCTTAATGCTTTTCCACATCCTGATCTGCACCGTGCGCACATCGCCGATCGTATTTTGTGTCAGCAAGTCCTTTACAAACAGGAACATCGGCAGGGCGCGACGGTAATGCGCCACGGTAAGTTTGCCGTTAAATTGCTTAACTGCTTGGGCCATAGCCTGTGCTTCGGCCGAGGTACGGGTAACAGGCTTTTCCACATAAACATTCAACCCTTTTTGCAGGGCCGCTATCGCATATTCCAGGTGAAAAGCGGGTGGGGTAGCTATAGAGACGGCATTTACTTCGGTATCGTTCAGCAGATCGTTCGCGTCGCTGTACCACCGGTCGACATGGTGCCGGGCGGCATAATCCGCGGCTTTTGCTGCATCCCGGCGCATTACGGCGACCAGCTTGCTGTTGGGTGCCTTGTTATAAGCCTGCCCGCTTTTTTTTTCGGTCACGTTGCCGCAGCCGATGATGCCCCAGTTGATGTTGTCCATAACTATTTCAGGATGGCTTCGATCTCGTTCAGTTCTTCCTTCGCGAATTCAATATTGTCTAAGCATTTCAGTGAATCGGCCAATTGCTCAGGCCTGCTTGCGCCGATCAGGACCGAGGTAACGCGTTGATCCTTCAACAACCAGGCTAATGCCATTTGCGCCAGCGTTTGCCCGCGTTTTTGGGCGATCTCGTTCAATTGTCTTGCCTGGGATATGCGCTGATCTGTCACCTGGTTTACCTGTAAAAAGCCGGTCGACTTGGCCGCACGTGAATCCTCAGGTATGCCATGCAAATATTTATTGGTTAATAAACCCTGCGCCAGCGGCGAGAAAGGGATACAGCCCACACCTTCTTTCTCCAATACGTCCAGGAGACCGCCTT
>JAFDZK010000198.1 GCA_018267005.1 Bacteroidota bacterium | reverse complement strand
GTCGCTGCCCGAAGGTACGACGAGCAATAGCCCGCCATGACCATGAGCCCGCATGGAAACAGCCAGTTGCACATGCAGGTTTACAGGATTTGCGGGCGACGCAGGGGTAGTAAACCCGAGTAATGAAGATAGTAATGCCGGGCAATCGGGTTGGTTAATGGTGTATTCGTCTACGATCTTCGCCTCATCTCCCTTCAGTACTGCTACGTTCACATATTTGCCGAAGCCGTCCACCCGGCGGTGTTTTATCACCAGCAAGCCCGGCTCAACTACTTCAAGTACAAAGCAAAATCCCGGTATGGTGCTTGTTGTGCCCCAGATAAATAGATCGTTGCCTTCTTGCCAAACGCCCAGGTGGATGCCTGAACGTTCGACCGCAGGCGCAAGTTTGGTAAGCACATCAGGAGAAAGCGGCAGGCGGCGCTCGAGTATCAGCGGCTGTTCGGATTGATTCGGCGGAAGAAAGGCCAGCGATATTTTTGGCGAGCGGCCTTCCTCTTTACGCAGGCTGGTCCAAAAGGCGGTATCGATCATCGCCTCGATCACCCGCCGGTCCGGACCCGGCGCAAGCGCAGTTTCTCCCCTTTTTTCAGCAGCCTCCAGCTGGCCGGCAAAATGCTTTTCTAACGCGCCCGAAACCAGCCTGGCCGCTTTGTATGCCGGTTCACTGATGACTGACCTGATACCGTTGCTCATGGCAACTAATTTACCTGAATAAGGCAAGGGTTATGCAAGCTGCGAAAAATATTACTTTGCTATGCCAATCGGTCGCGCTCGTCAAAACTGTCCAGGTACCATTCAAGCGACCATTTTCCCGAGCCGATAACCGCGAAAACAATCAGCAAAACCAACGCGGTGATGGATGTCAGCAGATTGGTATTGAACGGCGACTGCAGGAAATTAATGAAAATAGTGGCGCCCAGGACTATGGGTATTTGCATCAGCGCCGAAAATCGCGTAAACAAGCCGAGCGCGATCGTGACGCCGCCTACAAAATGGACGAATATGACGTAGTTAACCAACGCCATAAGCCAGCCTGATGAGAAGGCTATATCCGGCTGATTTTCTATCATCGTTTTGAGGCCGGAGCTGTTTTGCATAAAACCTAATCCTTTAAAGAATAGGAATACGCCAAGCAATACCCGGATAAGGTCGAGAAATTTCGGGTGGTGGCTGTCGCCCCATTCCCCGATACGGTGAATAAAATTCATGTTAAACTCCTTTCAGGCCTGATAATTGTTTAAATAAATATAGTTAATTTTTAAGAAAACAACAAATGATAATTTGATATGATTTATATCATGTATTTTGGAATAAATTCAAGTATTAAGTCAGATTTTTATTATCTTTGCAATGTTTTAAGAAGTTTGCACCCCGCAAGCGAACAAAATCAAATTACATTCTGACGCAATGAAGATCATTAATTCAGCCAACGGAATTCCTATATCGCCGGCATTGGATACCCTGCCCGAAAAAAAGGAAGACATAAAAAAGAAAACCATCTTAAAGAAGAGACTGTTAAGCCTTTCCGTTTTATGTATCTGCGTGGCAATGGGAGTAAGCCTGATAGCCAAATTTTTGGTATTGCTGATCAACCTGGTTACCAATATTTCTTTTTACGGGCAATTCACGCTGTCATTTCAAAGCCCGGCATATAACCATCTCGGATGGTGGGTTATCGTTGTACCGGCAATCGGAGGCGTTGTAGTTGGACTAATGGCGCTATACGGTTCCAAAGCCATACGCGGGCACGGCATACCCGAGGCGATGGAACAAATACTGATCAACAAAAGCCGTATCAAACCTATTATTACCTTTCTGAAACCTATTTCTTCAGCCATAGCCATCGGTACAGGCGGCCCGTTCGGCGCGGAAGGTCCGATCATCGCCACAGGCGGTGCCCTCGGATCAACACTCGGCCAGATGTTTAAGATCACCTCTAACGAGCGCAAAATCATCCTGGCGGCCGGCGCAACTGCCGGTATGGCCGCTATATTCGGTACGCCGATAGCAGCGATCTTCCTGGCCGTCGAACTGCTGCTTTTCGAGTTTTCGCCCAGGGCTATACTGCCCGTGGCTATGGCATGTATTACAGGCGCGGCCGGCCACCATTTATTGTTTGAATCGGGGCCTGTATTTCCGATGCCCGATGTGGCTATACCTACCAACGGCGCCCTGGCTGTATACAGCCTGATGGGGGTTGTGGTTGGCTTCCTGGCTATGGCTCTTACCCGTGCCGTTTATGTAATCGAGGACACGTTTGAGAAATTGCCCATACACTGGATGTGGTGGCCGGCTCTCGGCGGCATCGTTGTAGGCGTTGTAGGTTATTTTGCGCCGCATACGCTGGGTGTCGGTTATGATAATATCATTACCCTGCTGTCGGGAACAACGCCGTTAAAATTGGCGATAAGCTTATGTGTGCTCAAATTCCTGTCGTGGGCCATAGCATTAGGCAGCGGCACGTCGGGCGGTACCCTCGCGCCATTGATGACCATGGGCGGCGCAGCCGGCGCCATAATCGGCATGGTGCTCAACAGTTTTTTCCCCGACTTGCATATAAACATACCAATGGCCGCCGTGGTTGGCATGTCGTCTATGTTTGCAGGCGCTTCGCGCGCTTACCTTACCAGTATTACTTTCGCGCTTGAGGCCACGATGCAGTCGCATGCATTATTGCCGCTGCTGGGCGCCTGTACCGCGTCGTACCTGATCTCATTTTTCCTGATGGAAAACACCATTATGACCGAGAAGATCGCCCGCCGCGGGGTTTTCACCCCCGATTCTTACGAGCCCGACCTGCTTCAGTCCATCACCGTCGCGCAGGTGATGAATGGCGGCGATGTCGCCATCGGTGCTAATACGACTATTAAAGATGTAAACGAATGGCTTGGGGAAAGCGGGCACTACCAGGATTATTTTATTACCGCCGACGAGCAAGGGTCATATGCCGGCATCCTTAAATTGGCCGACCTTTATACGCATCCGGCAGCCAGCGGTCCAATCGGGTCCGTTGTGACCCATACGCCGGTCTTCCTGAAGAATGATGATACTTTGCGAACAGCAGTAGAAGAAATGGCAAAACACGACGCGGAGGCGCTGCCGGTCACCTCTGCCACCGGTAATAAGATCGTCGGGTTATTAACCTGCCAGGACATTCTTTCGGCCTATAAACACCATATCGACGAACACGAAACAGCCAATAAACAGATATCTTTCAAACGTCAGCGTATGAAGATGCTGGCCAAAGGACGCAAGCTGATCCATATCAACGAGGTATCAAAGTAATCGCCTAACTGATCCTGGTCCAGGTTAGCGTACGGATGA
This sequence comes from Bacteroidota bacterium, assembly GCA_018267005.1. GTDB lineage: Bacteria > Bacteroidota > Bacteroidia > Sphingobacteriales > Sphingobacteriaceae > Mucilaginibacter. The sequence goes on along the minus strand of JAFDZK010000198.1, from coordinate 5,206 downwards.
CAGGCTCGCCATCGGTCGATGTGGTTTCTAACTGAATGATCAGCGTGTCGCCATCCACGCGGATGTCCCGTGAGACAGTGAGGCCAACATTAGCAGGTATGATCGAGCCCATTATGGTATGTGCCACCTTGCCCGTCAGCTCATCTGCTTCGTAGCTACCAAAGTAGGCATCATAACCACTCATAGCGGCGGTATTATTTTGCCCGGCCTGCGGTTGCCCGTGTTGCTCTCCGGCTGTTCGGTCCCTTTTCATAAACTGGGCCGAAAACAGGTTTTTGCCATAAGCCAATATGGCCAGCGGGTCTGAGCCGAGCACCGGGTCGATGCGACGCCGGCCATCCGGGGTATAATCTTCGCGCGAAAGCAGCCACCATACGCCCTGCATTTTCACTGCAAGGTCCTTTGTCGGTTCGGAAAGGTTTGTTAAAGCCATTTGTCTGTAATTTACATCCTTCAGGTTACTACCCGGCCGGCCAGGGTAGTTTCACCACCTTTCATGATGTGAAGGATGATTAAAAACAATTGATTGCGGACTCATTCAGCGGTGGTCGGGTCAATCACGGTAGTCACTTCTGCGACTGAATTTGCCGGAAAGCCACCCTGTTGTGCATGTTCGCGGACCATTTTCTCGTTCGGGGCAATATACACACAATAGATTTTGTCGCCCGTCACATAGCTTTGCACCCATTGTATTTCGGGGCCCATGTTGCGAAGCACACCACATGAAGTTTGTGAAATGGCTTTGAGCTGATCGGCGGTTAATTTTCCTGCGCCGGGGATCTCTCTTTCGATTACGTACTTAGGCATAGTTTCGGACTTAAATGACAGTTAATAACTCAATAGAACCTTAGTAAATATTTGACTCGACGTCGTAACCAACCCGGAAGTAGCCTCTACGCCAGCTTGTTTATTCGAATTTAAGAAACGTTACTCATTTTCAGAAACTTAATAAATAAATTACCGGAATATTTTTTTGTCAACTTAAACACGTCCTAAATTTCACAGCATTATATTTGTTATTGATACATTTATCAAATGAGACCTGAAATATTAATCAGCTTAGTACTGTCTGTTTTTAGCTTCCGGCTCCAGGCCCAGGAGGCAGCCACCGCCGATATCAGCAGCGATTCTAAACTGACTATCAGCCGGTTTATTTACGGGCAATTTGCCGAACATTTGGGCCATGGCATTTACGGAGGGTTTTGGGTCGACAAGAATCTGCCGGTCGCCAAACAGGACCGGATCAGGCTGGACGTTGTTAACGCTCTGAAAAAGATCAAAATACCCGACCTGCGCTGGCCGGGCGGATGCTTTGCCGACGAGTACCATTGGAGGGATGGTATCGGGCCGAGGGACCAAAGGCCGAAAATGGTTAATACCAACTGGGGCAACGTAACCGACGACAATAGTTTTGGCACGAATGAATTCCTGGAGCTTTGCCATTTGATCGGATGCGAACCTTATATCGCCGGCAATGTGGGCAGCGGGACGGTTGAAGAAATGTCCAAATGGATCGAATACCTGAACCTTGACGGTGAAAGTTCCATGGCCAAACTGCGGGCGCAAAACGGTCACCCGGCGCCATATAAAGTAACATTTTGGGGTGTAGGCAACGAAAGTTGGGGCTGCGGCGGCGATATGACGCCCGAGTTTTACGCCGACCAGTACAAGAGATATGCCGCGTTTGCCAAAAATTATCCCGGTGCGCGGCTTAAAAAAATAGCCAGCGGCCCGAACGCCGACGACTACAATTGGACCGACGTATTGATGAAGAAAGCCGGTTGGGATATGTGGGGCCTGTCGCTGCACTATTATACGATACCCACCGGGAACTGGGGCCATAAAGGTTCGGCGACCAGCTTTGACGAGAAAGAATATTTCAACACTATGGTCAATACGCTGAAGATGGAAGAATTGATCGACAAGCACTCGGCCATTATGGACAAATACGACCCGGATAAAAAAGTCGCCCTTGTAGTCGACGAATGGGGTGTTTGGACCGACGTTGAACCCGGCACCAACCCGGGTTTCCTGTACCAGCAAAACAGTTTAAGGGACGCACTGATAGCCGCCACCAATCTAAACATCTTTAATAACCATTGCGACAGGGTGAAAATGGCCAACCTGGCGCAAACAGTCAATGTACTGCAATCACTCATCCTGACCAATAAGGATAAAATGCTGCTGACGCCGACGTATCACGTGTTCGACCTGTACAAGGTGCACCAGGATACTAAATTCCTGCCGGTGAAGCTGAACACACCCGACTATGAAATGGATGGCAAAAAGATACCGGCAGTCAACATGTCTGCATCGCAGGACGCGTCGGGTAAGATACACGTTTCACTGGTGAACCTTGATCCGCATCATGATATCAACATATCTGCAGTCTTGAATGGCTTGCAATGGACCAGGGTAACCGGGCAAATCCTTACCTCGGCAAACCTGACCGATATCAATACTTTCCAGCATCCCGACAAGCTGCGCCCGGAAAATTTCAACGCGGCAAAGAAGGACGGCGATAAGCTGGTCGTGGATCTGCCCGCCAAATCGGTTGTAACATTGGAGCTATATTGAACCGCAAAATAATTTCAATTAAGAAAATAGTTTATATTCGACAATCCTTGTTTGTTATTTAAAGGATAAAATCTATAATTGTCAAACCAACATATATAAACCCAACTACATGCATACTTTATCCAACGGCGACTACATCGTATTCGTGATCTACTTTATCATCGTTGCTTCTTACGGTTACTGGGTATACCGCCGTAAACACAATTTAGATGTAAGTTCCGAAGGATACTTTTTAGCCCAGGGTACGCTTACCTGGTGGGCTATCGGTGCTTCGCTGATTGCTTCGAATATTTCCGCTGAACAGATGGTGGGCATGAGCGGGTCCGGATTTTCAATGGGATTGGCCATATCTTGTTACGAATGGATGGCGGCGGCGACCCTGGTTATTGTAGCTATATTCTTTATACCCGTTTATCTTAAGAATAAGATATTCACGATGCCGCAGTTCCTTAACGAGCGGTATAACAGCAAAGTAGCTATGATCATGGCTGTTTTCTGGCTATTGCTATATATCATTGTAAACCTTACGTCCATTCTTTACCTTGGCGCTATTGCGGTACATGGCATTTCGGGCATCAGCATGACGACCTGCGTCATATTCCTGGCGGTTTTTGCTGTGATCATCACCTTGGGGGGCATGAAAGTAATAGGATATACCGACGTTATACAGGTATTTTTCCTGATTCTCGGCGGTTTGGTTACTACCTACATTGCAGTTAACGAGGTAGCTAAACATTTCGGGCACCCGGGCTTCCTGAACGGTTTAAGCCTGATGAAGTCGCACGCTGAAGGACATTTTCAAATGATATTCCACCGGGACAATGCGCATTACAATGATCTTCCGGGGCTAAGCGTATTGATCGGTGGCTTGTGGATCACCAACCTTAACTATTGGGGATGTAATCAATATATTACGCAGCGTGCATTGGGCGCCGATCTGAAAACAGCACGCAGCGGTATTTTATTTGCCGCTTTTTTGAAGTTGTTGATGCCGGTTATCGTTGTATTGCCGGGCATCGCAGCGTTTATCTTGTACAAGGAAAATATCTTTCACGGCCAGATGATGGTGAACGGGGAGTTAAACCCTGATAATGCCTACCCTTCGCTCCTCAATCTGTTGCCGCCATGGTTCAAAGGGTTGTCATTCGCGGCCTTGACCGCAGCGGTGGTCGCCTCGCTTGCGGGTAAAGTAAACAGCATCGCCACCATTTTTACGTTGGATATTTATAAAAAAGCGTTCAAAAAGGATGCGACTGATAAACAACTGGTAGTTACAGGTAAGATCGCCGTGGTGATTGCGATGATACTGGGTTGTGTGATAGCGCCATTTATGGGTATCGATAAGAAAGGCGGGTTCCAGTTCATCCAGGAATATACCGGTTTTGTGTCGCCCGGTATTTTTGCGATGTTCCTGCTTGGGTTCTTCTGGAAAAAGACGACTTCCAACGCAGCTATGTTCGCTACGATTGGCGGATTCGTCATGTCGGTTATATTGAAGGTGCTGCCCAAGTTTATGGACCTGGCTTTCCTTAAAGGAGTCGGTTTTTCGACTCTCGTATTGCAATCGGACGGGAAGACCCAATTATATGAGATACCATTCCTCGACCGCATGGCCATTGTGTTTGTGATATGTGTAATTGGTATGTACATCATTTCAATGATCGAAAATCCTAAGGGCGATAAATCGCATGCGCTTGAAGTCGATCGCCGCATGTTCAAGGTATCGAATGGTTTTCTTGTAGGCTCGCTGATCATAGGCGGTATACTGACCGCGTTGTATACTATTTTCTGGTAACGGTTTTTACGTTGATTTAAAGCGTATTAATACGCAATATTCACAAAAACTTCATGCCATCGTAATCTATTTCATAACATTGTCCGGGATATTTAGATAAACGGTTCAACTTGTTAAAAGACATGCGATTATGGCATCCATACCAACCGAAGTAGACAAGATCATCAGCGGTATTACCGGCAGCCTTGTCAATGATTTCAGCGCACCGTTAAGCAGCCTCGGCATTACCGGCCCAAAGCTCGGCGAATTAACATCGCAGCTTAATACTTTCGTGGAAGAGAAGAAGCCCGGCGCCAGCATTGACGCAAGTGAGGTTACCGCCGACCTCACTGTACAACAGGTGATCGATATCGTAAGCGGGTTATTAGACTGATAACGAAGAAATTGGTTATATAAAAAACCCCGGGTTGCGAAACCCGGGGCTCATCCATTCAATTATAAAATCAACTTATCTCTCAACATTATTTGGCTACCCAGATCTTGGTGCTGGTCAGGTCACTCCCCCCGGTTTCGGCTTTCCAGTTACTGTTATTGTACAACTGTTCGTCGCCCGGGTATTGGTAACGCTGTAAGCTGCCATAGTTCTGGGCATATCCTGTCGGGTTGTTAGGATCGGAAGGCGTTGCGCCGCCGGTTCTCCTCATCAGGGTCCAGGCCACCCATGGCTGGCGGAACAGGTCGATCCATTCCTGGGCATAGATCAACTGTACCGCATTTGCCGGGTTAAACGCAACTTTCGGGTTTGTCAATACGGCGCTTATATCCGTATTACCTGGCGTTCCGGATGCTGGTTTGTTAACTACCCAAATGGGATCGCTATAGGCCATAGTCATC
>JAFDZK010000197.1 GCA_018267005.1 Bacteroidota bacterium | reverse complement strand
TATCAAAAGCAATTGCTTTAAGTTCACCTAAGTCTTCCAATGGGCGCCCCCCTTTGATCAGTACGCCGCCACGTGCAGCTCTGGCAACGCCACTTAAAACTGCACTTGGCGTGCTGATCGCCAACGCGCAGGGGCTTGCCGCCACTAAAACGGACATGGCCCGGTAAAAGCTTTTGCTGAAAGGCTCATCTAGCACCAGGAACGCAAAGCAGAGCAGCGTAACTAAAACAAGCACTGCGGGGACAAAATATTTTTCGAACTTATCGGTAAAAAGCTGTGTGGGAGATTTTTGCTTCTCGGCCTCATTTACCATCTTGACAAGCCGACTGATCGTCGAATCTTTTGCTTCCCGGATAACCTTTACTTCGAGTACCGAACCGCCGTTGATGGTACCTGCAAAGACCCGGTACTCTGCTTTGATCGTTTTTTCTTTACTATAGTTTTTGTCCGGGTCTGGGACCGGGCTTTTATCAACAGGAACGCTTTCACCCGTGATCGGAGCCTGGTTGACACTGCCCTCGCCCTTTACAATTACACCGTCTGCCGGTATTTTGCTGTTCGGCTTGATGACAATTACTTCTCCAAGTTGCAATTCTTCAATGCGCACCTCTACCCGTTTCCCATCCCGGATAACCAGTGCCGTCGGAGGGGCCAGGCTGGTAAGGGCAGCAATTGATTTTCTTGCTTTTCCCATAGCAAAATGTTCAAGGGAATGCCCCAAACTGAACAGAAACAGCAGCAAGGCACCTTCTACCCAAGAACCAAGAATCGCCGCGCCAGCAGCCGCCACCAGCATCAGGAAATCAATTTCGAATCCTCCTTTGAATATTGTTTCCACAGCTTCTTTTGCGGTAAAAAACCCCCCAAAGAAGTATGCCACAATATAACAGGATAGGCTTACCCAATGCGGCAAGTCCTTAATAAAATGCAGGCCCCACCCCGCGCCCATCGCAACGCCGCACAGGATCGCAAATATCAATTCAGTATTTTTTCCGAATATCCCGCCGTGCTCATGATCATGGCCTTCTTTTCCTTCGTCATCTTCATGTTTTGAAGGTTCCTTTTCACGTTTGTCTTTCGAAAAAATATCAATTCTCGGCTGATCAGCACCTTTTGGTGTGCTTTGGTTTGAATGATTTGCTTTCTGTTTTTTCATTTCTTTAGGGGTTATTATTCTTCTTCGCTATTTTTTAATTTACTTAACAAGTCATATGCACCTTTTACCACAATCTTGATATTTTTATTCATGGAATTAGGCAATGTGGTTTGCGTGTAGCCACCCTCACTCACACCGGTTAAAATTTCAACCATCCTGAAACGGTATACTTTGGTGTCCACATCTTTTCCATCCTCGCTCCGTTTTTCAGTTGCAGTGCCTGCGTCCGCAAACACATATTTCTTACCTTCGAAATTGACAATTGCACTTTCCGGAAGGGCTGGTAAAACATTTTTTCCTGTCTCAATAAATGCCTTGACATATGTTCCTGGCAAAAAGTTGAAACTGCCTTTCGCCACGCTATGGATACGTATCGTTTTATCCGCATTGATCTCTTTTCCAACGAGCGAGACAGTTGCCAGTCTTTCTGTAGAATCGTTTGTAAGAGTAAATCTTACGTTTTGACCTGGTTTAACTTTTTCCGCATCCCGCTCAAACACGTTGAGCTCAACGTGCAGGTTACTGCTGTTCACAATCTCCAGCATAATGTCGTTAGGGTTAACGAACTTTCCGATGTTCGTGTTGACCTTCGTGACATACCCACCGATCGGGGAATAAATATTCACACTGCTTCGTATTCCCGCAGGGGTTAGATTTTCAGGGTCAATATTGATCAGGCGAAGCCTCTGCCTAAGTGCGGCTTCTCTGGCTGTGGCGCTCTCAAAATTGGCCTTGGCCTGTTGAAGTACTTTAGTGGCTGTTACATTTTGTTGCGCCAGGGTTTGCTGACGCTTGTATTCTGAGGATGTCAGGTCATGCTGGCTTTTACTGTCAAGGTAATCCTGCTGCAACTGTACATATTCCTGGTTTTCAAGCACTGCAATGACCTGTCCCTTTTTTACCGCCGACCCTTGCAACACGGGGATTGACTTCACAATACCACCCATCTGCGTACTGACACTGACAAGGTCTTGGGGTGGAACGTCAATGAAGCCGCTAACTTTAAGAACGCCACTCAAGGGCCTTCCTGAAATAGTATCAAGCCTGACCCCCATAGCCGTATACTGCGCTTCACTAACCTCGGCAACGTTGGATTCTTCTTTCTTTTTGGAGTTTTGTTCTTCAGCGGATTTTTCACTTTTTCCGCCGCCGCAACTGGCTAGTATTAAAATTAAACCTAATACGCTCACAGTACCGGCAATCTTTAAAATATATTTTTTCATTTCTGTTAATTATAAACCTGTTAGGTATTGTAAATCATAAACTGATTGATTGTATTCATTTAATGCTTCGAGATAGGCAAAGCGGATGTCTGAAGCTGTTTTCAGGGCCTGTACAAACTCGACGTAGCTGATTTCACCATTGCGGAAAGCAATTTGCGCCTGCCGAAGGATCAGGTCAGCGTTCGGTAGTGCACTTTTTTCGTAATAACTCAAAGAGCGCTCGTTTTTCAGCAACTGGTGATAAGCTTGTTCGTACTCGCTTGACAGGTTCTTCTGATAAAGCTGCAATTGCGTCTCCGAGACCTCTTTCTGTATCCTGGCAGCTTTTACCCTTGAAGCATAAGGCTTGAAAAATAAAGGGATAGAAACTCCCGCCTGCACTCCCTGAAATCGGTTGGCGCCTGTGAAATTCCGATCCTGTCCACCGACATTTTGTATGCCGATAATGGACTGATTGAAATATCCCACAGAAAAATCGGGGCCCGATTTCGCTTTTTCCAAAGCGATATTGCGATCTGACATTAAAACTTGCTGACGCTGGTACGCCAATTGTGGATTCTGATTAATGGCGCTGTCCAGGTGTTTAAACTCAGCATTTGCTTTTATGAACGAGCCCTTGGCAATTATCACCGAGTCACCAATATTCATTAGCCTTTGCAGTTCCGCACTTCCCGCTGCAACATCCCCATCGTTTTTTGTCTTTTGATTTCGGACTTCATTCAATTGTGTCTCTGCTGTCGTCTTCTCCAAAAGGTTACTTTCACCCGCCTGAAAACGTAGGGACGCGGCTCTGGAAAACTCGCTGTAAATCGAATCCTGCTTTAGGAACAGGTCATTCAATGCGATGTAATACGAAAGCTGGCCATAAGCCTTGCGGACTTCATACCGCAATTGCGCCTGGGTTACAGTAAGGCCTATTCTTGCGTTTGTTTCCTGCGCTTCAAATACTTTTCGCTGACTCTTAAAAAGTCCGGGAAACGGAATGCTTTGCTGTATAGAAATATTGTTATCGCGATTGATACTGTTAAACTGGCCATACTGGAAATTCAAATTAGTCTTCCCAAGGTCGAACGAGCTGCTTTTCAGTGCAGATTGCTGTGAAACCTGCAATTGAGAGGACTTTATTCCAAAATTGTTGGAAAGCGCGGTCGACAAGGCCTGTTCCATCGTAATCGGATTTGCAATGGCTTGCCGGGTTTGGGCCTTTGACGGAACACCAAGCAGGAGCAGCGGGATAAAAAGCAACGTGACTTTTGCCACTTTACCGCCTTTACGCTTGATGCTGAAATTCTCGAAATAGGTGTATAAAACAGGTAAAACGATCAAAGTTAAAATCGTAGAAGTAATCAACCCGCCGATTACAACAGTTGCAAGGGGCTTCTGAACTTCGGCTCCGGCGGCAGAAGAAATAGCCATCGGCATAAAGCCTAAAGAGGCTACCGTCGCTGTCATCAATACCGGCCTCAGCCGTTCTTGCGTGCCATGCAGGACGATCTTTTTGAGATCGGTCAAGCCATCTTTTTTCAGCCGGTTAAATTCGGTGATTAAAACGATGCCGTTAAGCACAGCAACACCGAATAAAGCGATAAAGCCAACGCCTGCTGAAATGCTGAAAGGCATCCCTCGTAAAAGCAAGGCAAAGACTCCACCGATAGCTGCCATCGGGATGGCGGTAAAAATTAGTACAGACTGCTTGATCGAACCAAATGAAAAATAAAGCAAAAGCAAAATGAGCAGCAATGCAACCGGCACGGCAACAGATAGCCTTGCAGTTGCTTCCTTCAGGTTTTCAAATTGGCCGCCGTAAGTCACATAATATCCTGCAGGCATTTTTATTTGCTGGCTGATCTTCTGCTGGATCTCAGTAACTACGGATTGTATGTCGCGACCGCGAACATTAAGGCCTACCACGATACGTCTCTTGGTATCTTCACGCTGGATTTGGTTCGGCCCGACCTGGAATTTCACCTCCGCCAGTTGTTCCAACGGTACTTGGTTGCCGTTCGGCGAAGTCACGAAGAGATTTTTGACATCTTCAATACTTTGCCTGTTTTGGTCGGACAGCCGTACAACCATATCATAACGGCGCTCTCCCTCATATACTAACCCCGCGGATTGCCCGGCGAATGCGGTGTTGATCGCCATGTTGACGGCCTGCACACTTAGTCCATATTGCGCGACTTTATCCCTGTCGATCCTAACCACAATCTGCGGCAGACCGGTTGCTTGTTCAACATACAGGTCTTTCGCTCCGGGAACGGAACTTACGATCTTGCCAATTTTTTGGGACAAGTCCGCAAGCGTTTGCAAGTCGTCGCCGAATATTTTGATACCGATGTCCTGCCTCACACCGGAGATCAATTCATTCGAACGGAGTTGGATCGGCTGCGAAAACCCAAATGTTACACCGGGCACGTTTTCCAATTCTTTTGCCATGAGGTTAGCCAATTGTTCTCTGTCATGAGTAGTGGTCCATTCCTTTTTATCTTTAAGGATCACTGTAAGGTCGCAGGCATCCATTGGCATAGGGTCGGTCGGAATCTCAGCTGCGCCGATCTTGCCGATCACTTCCTTTACTTCCGGGAATTTCTTTACCAATATTTGAGAGGCCTGGTCGACCTTTTCAATGGTTTGTGACAGCGAACTGCCTGTAAGCAGGCGCGTCTCCACTGCAAAATCACCTTCCTCCAGGGTGGGAATGAACTCACCTCCCATGCGGGTAAAAGTGAAGACCGCGGCGGCAAGCAGAACAACTGAGATGATGATTACCGGAATCCTGCGGTTCAATGCTCCTTTGATCAGTGGCTCATAACGTTTATGCACGGCATCCATCATTTTGTCCGAGAAATTTTTGCCGTTCTTTGACTTTTTGCTCAAAAACATAGACGAGACCATCGGAACATAGGTTAGGGATAGGATGAATGCTCCGATAATAGCAAAGGCAACTGTTTCAGCCATCGGACGAAACATTTTTCCTTCGATACCTACCAGCGCCAGGATAGGGAAATACACGATCAGGATAATGATCTGCCCGAATGCAGCTGCACTCATCATACGAACCGCCGAAGTTTCAACCTGTTCGTTCATTTCCTGTTGTGTGTAAGCTTTCGCGCGTTGCCTGGCATACAAAAGATGCATGGTCGCTTCCACAATGATTACAGCGCCGTCGACTATCAGACCAAAGTCTATAGCACCCAGGCTCATTAAATTGCCGGACACCCCAAAAAGGTTCATCATGCAAATAGCAAAAAGCATGGCCAGTGGAATTACTGACGCGACTACCAAACCAGCTCGTAAGTTGCCAAGGAAAATAACCAAGACAAAAATTACGATCAAAGCGCCCTCGATCAGGTTTTTCTGTACCGTTCCAATTGCCCGGTCGACCAAAGCACTGCGATCAAGGAATGATTCAACAACAACGCCATCTGGCAAACTGGCATTGATGCGCGAGATTTTCTCCTTAACGGCCTTAACAACGTTGTTGGCGTTCGCGCCTTTCAGCATCATGACGATGCCGCCAACAGCCTCGCCGCTGTTATCTTTCGAGGCGCGGGTTAGTGCACCATAGCGGATCGAGTTACCGATTTTCACAATAGCTATGTCACGGATAAGGACGGGCGTTCCATCTGTGTTATTCTTCACCACGATCTTTCCGATATCATCCGTGGAGCCAACCAGGCCCTCACTTCGGATAAAATAAGCATTCGGCTTTTTGTCGATATATGCGCCACCCGCATTTTGATTATTTTGTTCGAGCGCGTCGAAAACATTGGTAATGCTCAGGTTAAAGCTGCGCAACTTATCCGGATCAAGCGCAATTTCGTATTGCTTCAGCAAGCCGCCGAAACTATTAACTTCAGCAATGCCCGGCGTTCCGAGCAATTGTCGCCGGACAATCCAGTCTTGGATACTTCGCAGCTCACGGGCATCATATTTTTTCTCGAAGCCCGGCTTCGCGTGTATAACATATTGATAGATTTCGCCCAGGCCCGTTGATATCGGTGATATTTCAGGATTGCCTAATCCCGGTGGAATATTGTTTTTGGCTTCTGAAAGCTTTTCGTTGACCTGTTGACGTGCCCAGTATATATTAACATCATCATGAAATACGATGGTGACAACGGATAAGCCAAACCGGGAAATAGAGCGAACTTGCTCGATCTCGGGAATTGTCGCCATTGTCTGTTCAACAGGATAAGAAATGAGCCGCTCAACCTCTTGGGTTGCCAGAGAGGGACTCAGCGTAATGACCTGTACCTGATTGTTCGTAATATCAGGTACTGCGTCTATTGGTAATTTCTTCAGGGAATAGATACCCCAGGCAATTAATCCGAGGGTAAATAGTCCAATTACCAGTTTATTGTTAATTGAAAAATGAATGATCTTATTCAGCATAACTTATTCTAATGCTTGGATAAGATATGACAGTACCTCTCAATAAAGCCGATCATGGCTATCAGCAAGATGATCGTGCAAAGAATTAAGCCAATTACCCGAAGGATGCGAATCCATAACGGTTTCCGGTTTTTCTTTTTCTTTCTGACAGAGGCACGATTAGCAGGAATTCTCCTGTTCGTTGCCATACCAGTACAAGTAAGTGATTAAAAAATTGAACCTGCCGCATCAACGGGTTTTCTTAAAACCATTGCGGCAAAACGGAAAGGAAGTTATGCAGCGAGCTTGGGTGGCTGCCAGATATTTGCCGGACGGGTTATCGGCTTTTCGGAGGTCATTCGAGTTTTTTGTTCAACCATGATGCCTTCAACACGTCTTAGTATGTTGATCTTTTGCATGACAACCTGCATGCTACAGCATCCGCAATGGCACAATGGCGGACATTGATCCTGCGTTTGATTATTTCGCTGATGATTACCGGTGCTAATCGCTACGGGTGCACCAACGGGCACGCCAACTTTGTCCTTGCATGGCTCCAGGTCCATGCTAAGAAAAAAGAGTGCGAATATGAAACACAGCCATTTCATCGGGGCAAAGTTATGAATTCAACTTGAGAAAAAACAAATCAAATCGATCAGTTCCTTTTAACTTCTCTTATTTTGATAACCAGTTAGCCAAATAGTTACAGAACTCAAGCATTCTTTTTGTATTGCAAACCAATTTCAAGCAATTCAACCTCGACTCTGGGCTTAGAAATCGAGCGTTAGATTCTTGATGTCATCCAAAATTCAACTTAAATTTATTCGAACTATGCGCTTCGCACTGATAAATGAAGAAAGGCTTGAGGCCAAACCCGGATTACGCGCTGTGTGTCCCTGTTGCCTTCATGCGGTGATCGCCAAATGCGGTAGCCAAAGACTTCATCACTGGGCACACAGCGCCCAAATAAAATGTGACGATTGGTGGGAGCCTGAGACGGAGTGGCATCGTGAATGGAAGAATAATTATCCCGGAGGATGGCAGGAAACAATTTTGGTTGACGATAATACTAATGAGAAACATATTGCGGACATCTGCACAGATTATGGCCTGGTGATCGAGTTTCAACATTCACATCTCGACCCGAAGGAACGCATCGCAAGAGAGAGCTTTTACCAAAATATGGTGTGGGTCGTTGACGGTATGCGCCTGAAACGGGATCGTGATCGTTTCTTCAAAAAGGAAAAATCTTTTACCTCCATAAGGAAAGGGATATTCCAGGTTCCGAAACCCGAAGAATGTTTTCCGCAAGGCTGGCTCAACAGTTCAAATCCCGTCATTTTCGACTTTGGCACTGAAGAAAAACCAAAGGAACTTTGGAGCAAGAAAAATTATTGGCATGACAAAAAAAATTATTTGTATTGCCTGTTTCCGGTTCGCATCGGGGGACATGCTATACTGGCGGAAATTTCCAGGACTGCGTTTATTAACTCCACCCATGATGGCGAATGGCTGATGAGAGCAGATGCTTTTATGGATGTGCTGGGACAGGCGAGGGACTTTCGTGACAATCAGGTCGCGAAGCTTAGACAGCAGTATGCAGCGGTGACTTATATAACTGTTCCGAGGTCCGCCTTTGTTACCAAAAGGCGACAACCCGTTAGCTTTCGTAAACGGAGGAGGTTCTGAAAAAATTAATTGATCAAATATGAAAAAATGCCGTTTCCCTGAAGTTGCACTCTCCCACTTCAATGAAATGCCCGTAGAGAGGCTCCAAAACGAAATAAAAAGATCGTCCGAAGCACTTTTGGG
>JAFDZK010000196.1 GCA_018267005.1 Bacteroidota bacterium | reverse complement strand
TTATACCTCATCCGGGGGGTGTTCCTATTTTTTATGCGGCAAACCATCATCCTCATGTCCCGGCATATCGAGTATGACATGAAGAACGAAATGTATGCGCATTACCAGCTATTGTCTCTTGCTTTTTACCGCCGTCACAACACGGGCGACCTGATGAACAGGGTTAGCGAAGACGTTAGCCGCGTGCGTATGTACCTGGGCCCCGGTATTATGTATACGATCAATACGGTAACCTTATTCCTTATAGCTATCGTATTTATGCTTACCGTAAACCTTAAGCTGACCATATTTTCCATACTGCCGCTGCCGATCCTTGCGGTTACGATTTACTACGTTAACAATATCATCAACTTTCGCAGTGAGAAGATACAGCAACGATTGTCCATTCTGTCGAGCTTTGTGCAGGAAAATTTATCGGGCATTCGTGTTATCAAGTCGTACGTAAGGGAAAGCTATGTTCGCGACAGCTTTGCGCAGGAAAGTGAAAATTACAAAACACATTCCATGGCGCTGGTGCGCGTGCAGGCCCTGTTTTACCCGATGATGTTACTGCTTGTTGGGTTAAGCAATATCATTGTTATGTACGTTGGCGGCATGGAAGTAATGAGGGGCAATATCACTCCAGGTAACATCGCTGAGTTTATTGTCTACCTCAATATGCTCACCTTCCCCGTTATGGCGCTGGGTTGGGTAACTTCGCTGGTACAAAGGGCCGCTGCGTCACAAAAAAGGATCAACGAGTTTTTACACGAAAAGCCCGAGATCGTTTCGCCGCACTCCGGCACACATTCGGTCAAAGGCAGGATTCGTTTTGAAAATGTTTCGTTCACTTATCCCGATACCGGTATCAAAGCATTGAAAAATGTGTCGTTTGAGGCTGAACCGGGCGAAATGATCGCAATAATCGGGCGAACCGGTTCGGGCAAATCGACCATCGCCAACCTGATCATGCGGATGTATGACTGTACAGGGGGGCAAATCCTGATCGATAATGTACCTTTAAAACAATTAAACCTGGACGATTACCGTTCGCAGGTCGGTTTTGTGCCGCAGGAAGTTTTCCTGTTTTCGGATACGATTACCAATAATATCGCCTTCAGCACCGTCGAGCGTGATATGGTTAAAATAGAACAGGCAGCTAAAGATGCGGCGGTTTACAGCAATATAATGGAGCTGGAAAAAGGTTTCGAAACCATGATAGGCGAACGTGGTGTTACCTTGTCGGGCGGGCAAAAGCAGCGCGTTTCCATTGCCCGCGCCATTGTAAAGCATCCGCAGATACTGATTTTTGACGATTGCCTCTCGGCGGTCGACACCCGAACCGAGGAGGAAATATTGCGCAACCTGGGCAGTATTATGCGTGGAAAAACCAGCCTGATCATCGCACACCGTATATCAACCATTAAAAATGCCGATAAAATACTCGTTATGGACCAGGGCGAAATCGTAGAGCAGGGCACGCATGACGAATTGATGGACCTTAAACAGGTTTATTTCGAGCTGTACGAAAAACAGTTGCTGGAAGAGGAAGAAGAAAACGCCTGATTAATAAATACAATAAAAATATCACCTATTGTTTGAAAAAAATACCGCGATAACGTTTTTAATACTTGTACTTTGAAAATTTATTTATATTTATGCCCAACAAAACAAATTACAATAACTTAACATGAGTGATTTCGACAACAGAGAACGTGAAGAGGTTTTTTCGAAGAAGGTAAGGGCGGGCAAGCGGACTTATTTTTTTGATGTAAAAGCAACACGGTCAAATGACTATTACGTAACGATCACGGAAAGCAAAAAACGCCTGGAAGACGGCGTATTTATTAAGCACAAAATATTTCTTTACAAGGAGGATTTTGAGAAGTTTGCTGACGGGCTGAAGGATACGGTCGAGTATATCAAAGCCAACCAGGAAGTGGTTGAAAAGCGCTATGAATTCAGCGAATCATCAGAAGTGGCCAAAGCTGCCGACGACGATTTTTCTTTTGAAATTTGAAAAACTAACTAAACTGATATTAATAAAAAGGGAAACCCTGCCAAAAGCAGGGTTTTTTTGTTATGTGTAACATCTTTACCTGTTTGCCACTGCAGCTCCTACCCCAATAAGCAATACAATAATAAATATGATCAGGTACAATGAAACGACTATTATAGTTACGATACCCGAAAGTTTAAAAAATGACTTAAGATTACTCAGCGCGCTATTTACGCTGCTCGCATCGGTGTAAACGATGCCCTTTTTGATTCGGTCTGAAAACCTGTACAGGTAAAAAGGAAAGAAAAAGTAAAGCACATCGAGCAGGATGTAAAACACGCTCATAGCAGTACCTGCGGTCTGAGGCATATTTTGATACACAGGTGATATTCTCGACATAATGCTAAACACGCTACCGATAAAGATGGCCAATATTAAGATCAAGCCACAAAATATAAATCCCATTACGGCGAGGAATGATGCCCACCGGCCTGTCTCTCTTAGATAGGCCTGTGCTTCGTGATCTAAAATAATAACGGGTTCAGCGGCCGGCGCTGCTGGTACATTGGTTTCGGTTGTTTCCATTATGAAAGATTTAGTTTTTTCTAAAAATAGGACTATGCCTGTAAAAATCAAACTTTCATCAAACTATTTTACTTGGTGGTGTATAATCCCTCCCATTATCAAAAGTGCGATATTAAAATAGATGACCAGCCCTGTTACGTCGACCAAGGTAGCAACGAACGGCGCGGACGAGGTTGCCGGGTCGAAGCCCAGCTTTTTAAGAAGGATAGGCAGCATGGAGCCTGCGAGCGATCCCCAGAGCACAACACCGACCAGCGCAAAACATACCGTAAAAGCCATCAGCAGCCAGTGGGCGCCATATATATCGCTGAAGGTGGTCCATAATGATACCCGGAGAAAGCCGATGATGCCCAATATGATACCGAGCATTAGTCCGGAAATGATCTCGCGCCGCATGACGCGCCACCAGTCGGCCAGGGTAACTTCACCAAGGGCCATAGCCTGGATAATGAGGGTCGATGCCTGCGATCCGCTGTTGCCCCCGCTTGAAATGATCAGCGGAATAAAAAAGGCCAGCATGGTTACAGCCTGTATCTCGGGGCCATATGACTGCATTGCGGTGGTCGTTAGCATCTCGCTCAAAAACAGGATGATCAGCCAGCCGATGCGCTTTTTCACCAGTCGGAATAGGTTAATGTCGAGGTACGGTTCGTCCAGCGCTTCTGTACCGCCTATTTTCTGGATGTCTTCGGTATATTCTTCGTTAGCTATCCACAAAATATCGTCGACCGTAACAATACCGAGCAGAATGTCATGATCATCGGTAACCGGCAGGGCCACCCGGTTGTTCATCCTGAATACGTTGATAGCTTCCTCCTGCGGATCGTTCGCATGCAGCGAGATCATACGGTTATCCATCAGGTCGCTTATCCTGGTTTGCGGATCAGCGAGCAGTATTTCGCGTATACGAATGTCGTCGAGTAGTTTGCCGCCGCTGTCGATCACGTACAGCACGTCGATCGTCTCTGAATCCTTTCCGTACTTGCGGACATGCTGCAATGTTCGTTCAACGTTCCAGGTTTTCTTCACAGTGATGTAGTCCGGTGTCATCAGCCTGCCCACGCTGTCTTCATTATATCCCAGTAAGCTAAGGGCCTCCTTCCGCTCGGCCGCAGGCAATTGATTGATCAAAGCCCTGACCGTGTCGGCATGCATTTCGCTGAAAAGCGCTGTACGGTCGTCAGGCGGAAGTTCCTTTATCAGTTCGGTGATTTTGGCTCCGGGAAGTTTTTGCAGTATTCTTTCCTGGGTAGGGAAATCCAATATGCGGAATACGTTGACCGAACGGTTGATCGAAAGCAGATCGATGAATAAGGGCCCATGTTCCGGAAGTTCTCCTATCAGCACTTCGACGTCTGATATGTTCAGGTTGTTTAAATATTCCCGGAGTTGTTCGGGGTCGTTTTGCTCCAGTAACAGTTCTGCCTGTTCAACCATTTCTTCCATAAAAAGCCCTCGTGTTTACATTGGTGATAAAATTATTTGCCTGGACAACGTTGGCAAAAGTCGCTTATTTTTTCAAAAATACAAGAGCGGTTTTTTGTTTTATCTTTGCGCCGCGAAACAGAGCCAAGAGACAAGAACCAGGAGCCAGGATACTATAATTATGGCTCCATCTGTCTTAATCCCTGGCTCTGGCTCTTGATTCTGAAAATATGGGACTACAATGCGGTATAGTCGGCCTTCCTAATGTGGGCAAATCGACACTTTTTAATTGCTTATCGAACGCCAAAGCACAAGCGGCCAATTTTCCTTTTTGCACTATCGAACCGAACGTAGGCGTGATCACCGTGCCTGATGAACGGCTGACCAAGCTGGTTGAGATCGTAAATCCCAAAAACGTCGTTCCCAACACCATCGAGATCGTTGATATTGCCGGGCTGGTTAAAGGCGCCAGCAAAGGCGAGGGCCTGGGTAACCAGTTCCTGGCCAACATTCGCGCTACCAACGCCATCATTCACGTATTGCGCTGTTTTGATAATGATAACGTCATCCACGTGGATGGGTCGGTCGATCCGGTACGCGACAAGGAGATCATCGATACAGAATTGCAGTTAAAAGACCTGGATTCGATCGAAAAAAAGATCAATAAGATCGAAAAAATGGCCAAAACCGGCGGTGACAAGGAGGCGAAGAAAGCATTTGAGGTTTTAACGATCTACAAAAATCACCTGCTCGAAGGAAAGTCGGCACGTACCGCTCCTGTTGCGGAAGAAGACAAGGAGTATATACAGGATATCTGGCTGCTTACCGCCAAACCTGTGCTTTATGTATGCAATGTGGACGAAGCTTCGGTAAATAGCGGCAATGCTTATGTTGAAAAGGTGAAGGCCGCGGTTAAAGATGAAAATGCCGAAGTACTGATCATCTCCGCCCAAATCGAATCTGAAATTGCGCAGTTGGAAAGTTACGAGGAAAGGCAAATGTTCCTGGAGGATCTCGGGTTGACTGAGTCGGGCGTAAATAAGCTCATCAAAGCGGCATATAAATTGCTTAACCTGGCTACCTATTTTACCGCAGGCGTGCAGGAAGTGCGCGCATGGACCATTACCAAAGGTTTTACTGCCCCGCAAGCCGCAGGCGTTATCCACACCGATTTTGAAAAAGGCTTTATCCGGGCGGAAGTGATCAAATACGATGACTTTGTAAAGTACAACGGCTCCGAAACAGCCATAAAGGATGCTGGCAAGTTGTCCATTGAGGGCAAAACCTATATTGTGCAGGACGGCGATGTGATGCACTTCAGGTTTAATGTATAAGTGCAGAACCAAGATTATATCTTGCTTCTTGGCTCTTGACTCTTTAATTATATCTTTGCTCAATAATTCTGTTCCCGTAGTTCAATGGATAGAATGTCAGATTCCGGTTCTGATGATGGGGGTTCGAATCCCTTCGGGAACACTAAACAAAAGCTGCTTGCGGGCAGCTTTTGTTATTGAGCCAGTTCCAGCTCATACCGCTGCTCGGTCAGCGCTTTATCAAAAGCCGTCGAAGGCTTTTCTTCAGTCAGCTTAAATCCGTAGCGCTTATACAAAGCCGTGGCTGTATGCTGTTCATTGGTTGTCCATAAATAAGCTTTTGTAACACCCAATTCATCCATGTAAGCAATAAAATTGTCCATCAGTTTTCTTCCCAGTCCTATACCACGGTATTTAGGCAAAAAAATAAAATACCTTAACTGCACGCAGTCGCTCCTGTGAACACCTGCAAGAAAACCAACGATCCTGCCCCGGTGTTCGCATACCCACACACGGTCTTTAGCGGGATCATAGTGATGCGCGAATTCGCCCAGGCTTTCCAGCACATAACCTTCGAAATTCCGCCCATAGCTGCATTCCCTGGCATAAATATCGCCGTGCAGGTATGCGACATAACCCAGGTCGCCTGGCAGAAGCTGCGTGCGGATATCGATCTGGTCCAATGTTATCTTGTTTTTGCCAGGCGCCATTAAATATTGAATCGACACCATCTGGGTTACCAGGTCCTTTTTTTGCTGTTCACTCAGCGGTTTCAATAAATCCGCTATCTGCTCATCCGAATCGCGGTTGAGCCTGGTAAACTCATCAAGTCCTTTGCCGGTGAGATAAATGGCAACCGCGCGCCCATCTTTTGCAGACCGTTCCCGGCAGATCAGTTTTTCCTTCTCGAGTCTCTTCAGCAACCTGCTTAGATAGCTTTTATCAATGTGCATTACCTCCATGATATGAGATGCCTGGATGGATGGATGATGGTACAGCTCGTAAAGAATTCTTGCCTCTGCAAGGGAATACGGACTGCCCAACAAATGCTGATCGAGCAGGCCGATTACGTCCGTATAAAACCGGTTAAAAGCTCTGATCTCTTTGATTGCGGTCGTTTGAGTATCCATATCAACTAAATTATATCAAATAGTTGACTTTGTCAACTATTTATACGGAAAATAACAACCACAGGGGTGAACAAATCTCAAGCCAGCAGGCCTTGCAAGAATTCTTTTTTGAGCGGCTTAATAATAAACGAGTTTACGAAAGAGTAGGTTTTTGACCGCCTGACGTCGTTGGGATCGACGGAAGATGACACGATATAAACCTTGATCGCTTTGGCTAAAGACTGGTATATTTTCCTGTAGCCATTTAAAAAATCCCAGCCGCTGTATTCGGGCATATTCAGGTCGACAAATATGAAATCAGGCAGCCGTTCTTCTTTTTCCTTGTTTTCGATTAAATAGTTAAGGGTGGCTTTGCCGTCGGTACTCGAGATCACCTCTTCAGCATGGCCGTATTCCTTCATCATAATTTGCGAGATTCGGTGATAGATCGGGTCGTCGTCGATCAGGATAACTTTACTCATAGGTTGATATGCCGGGATTTAAATAAAAATAAGGCTAATTTAAGTAAAGATACAATATTTAACTGTTAATATAGCCGAAGCCATATTAACAGTTAAGGAATGCGCTGCTTATTACTCAATTCCAGGCGAATAAAATTATACCTTGACTTTTTTCCAGTTACCCCGCTTAAATAACCAGTAGCTGGCAAGCGATATGAAAATATATGCGATCGGTATTGCGATAAACACACCGGTCGAGCCCCATTTAAATGTATTGGCCAGAATGTAAGCCAGCGTAACCTGGAACAGCCAAAAACCAATAAAATTAAGCTTGGTAGTTGCCCAGGTATCGCCCGCGCCATTAAATGCGCTCATCATTACCATAGCTATCCCATAAAATACAAAACCAAGACTCATTATCCGTAAAGCTATGGCTGAAATATGCTTTACTTCAGCATTATTGGTGAAGAATGCCGAAAGGTAACCGCTCGCCACCAGGCTGAGTATCGTAACACAGGCCATGTACATAACATTATAACGCATGGTTTTAAAAACGGACTCCTCGGCACGTTCAAACTGCTTTGCGCCAAGATTTTGCCCGACCAGTGTCGCGGCCGCATTACTCATACCCCAGGCTGGCAGCAAAAAGAACATTAATAGTCTTAACGCCGTCTGGTAACCGGCCGATCCCACTGCCCCGCTTGCTCCTGCAACAATTCGCGCCAGAAAGATGAAACTGCACGATGCGATTATAAACTGAATGATACCGGGTATAGCAATTTTGAGGATGGCCTTGATCTGCTCCCAGTGCGGCCGCATATAGCTAAGGCGCACTTTCAGCGTACCCTTTCCTTTAAATAAATGATAAAGCTGGTAACAAACGCCAGTACCGCGGCCAATAGTAGTAGCAACCGCAGCGCCCGTCAGACCCAACCCAAAAACGTTGATGCACAAAGGGCAAAGTATAATATTGGCGATATTCGCTAACCACAAGCTGCGCATAGCTATAGCCGCGTTACCCGCACCGCGAAAAATACCGTTAATAA
The DNA here is from genome assembly GCA_018267005.1 of Bacteroidota bacterium. GTDB lineage: Bacteria > Bacteroidota > Bacteroidia > Sphingobacteriales > Sphingobacteriaceae > Mucilaginibacter. The sequence continues at coordinate 699 of JAFDZK010000196.1, read as the reverse complement.
GGAACAGCAGTACAATAATGATGGTTTCGCCCATCATAATACGGGTAAAAGCAGTGCCTTCCCGTATCGTTTCGGGGTCAGCTTTCATAAATGCAAGTATCTGCGGCGCATAGTAAAACCCCAAAACACCGATTATCAGGTTAATGATCAGGGCTATCGTTATGGTCTGCATACCGGCCTTAGATGCAGCAACCGTATCGTGCTCTCCGACACGCCGGGCCACTACCGCGGTCGCAGCCATACTTAAGCCAATGGCCAGGGAGTAAATAATTGCCAAGACTGATTCGGTAAGGCTTACGGTTTGTATCGCATAGGTGCTGTTTTGAAGATGCCCGACAAAAAAAAGATCGACTAACGCAAAAACGGATTCCATTACCATTTCAAGCATCATGGGAATCGCCAGCAGCAGCACCGCACGACGAATGCTGCCGACAGTAAAATCGTGGTTACCGCCTTTGAGCGCCTGTTTTATAAGTGAAAATATTTTGGTCAGCTTGCCTGTAGCCGCAGGTTGAAACGTTGTCATAAAGGAAAAAGTAACGTAAAAAAAAAAATGAAACAGCTCAGCAGAAAGTTGCTGAAAATAGAATTTTAAGTTTGGAGCCCTCGGCTTTAAGACCTTAAACGGGCTGCTGCTGGATCCATTGCGCGGCGTTTTTTGGTGCTACAAAGCTACTTATTGACAGCTTACCATTTATA
>JAFDZK010000195.1 GCA_018267005.1 Bacteroidota bacterium | reverse complement strand
GCTTACTTTGGCGCTGTCGTCACGGTCGCGGCGCTTCAGCCAGGTGCCCAGCCTTATACCGAACAAGCCGGTGCCGACAGCGGGTATAGTGCCCAGCAAGCCTTCCGGGTCCCAGGTGTGCGATTGGCTCCAAAGGTGGTCGGGGGTAAAGATCAGCCGGTCGATCCAGGCGCCTAAATTGGTTTCCGGGTCCAGACTGGCATGGCCGACGCCGGGAACCGGGATAAAATTCATGATGATGTAATAGCCGACAAGTACCGAGGCAAATATCCAGTCGCGTGCTTTTTGCGAAGTTTCCAGGTAAAGCACCGAACAAATAAAATACACTACTGCAATACGCGGCAGCACACCCGGAAAACGCAGGTGCGACAGGCTGGGGTGGAATATCAGTTGTAAAGTATACTGTATAACCAAGATAAGCAGCATGCGACGGAAAGACCGCAGGATGAGTTTGGAGCGGTTCATCGTATCCTTTTTGCTCTCCATGGAAAACACGATGGATACGCCCACCATGAACAGGAAGAAGGGAAATATCAGGTCGGTTGGCGTACAGCCATTCCATTTGGAATGCTCCAGCGGCGGATAAATATGGCCCCAGTCCCCGGGGTCGTTTACCAAAACCATCGCGGCAATGGTAATACCGCGGAAGACATCAAGAGAAAGCAGCCGCTTCTTTAGCGTTGAAGGACCAGTAGTGATTTCGGTCATGGGATGGTTTATTATATTTAATTTCCTAATCTAACATTTATCACTAAAATTTGAACAACTTAAACGTAGGACGTACTACGTAAAACGCACAACCAAAAATGAACCGGAACCTCCAAAGTATAATAACCGTCGCTCAGAAGCCGTCAAAGCTCGGCATCGGGTTAATGTCGGGCACTTCTTTGGACGGGTTGGATATCGCTTTGTGCCGGTTTACGGGTAGCGGCCTGAATACCCAATCCGAGCTGCTGCATTTTACCACCATTCCTTACCACGATCATTTTAAACGCGAGGTGCACGAGGTATTCTCCCGGCGTTTGGTCGACCTGGAAAAAGTAACGCTGCTAAATGCTTATATCGGCGCCTTTCACGGCGAGCTGGTTTTGCAGGCATTAGAAAAATGGCAGGTTAAACCTGCTGAGGTCGACTTTATCGCCAGTCACGGGCAGACGATCTATCATGCGCCCAAAAGCCTGCACGGCCAGGCTGAATATCCCAATGCCACCTTGCAGATCGGCGATGGTGACCACCTCGCGGTTAAAACGGACATCCTTACGCTGAGCGATTTTCGCCAGAAACATATTGCCGCAGGCGGCGAGGGGGCGCCGCTGGCTTTATATGGCGACGTGCTGCTCGGGAGTAAAAAAGGCGAGGACCGCATTTTGCTGAACATCGGCGGCATAGCCAATCTTACCTACCTGCCTGCCGACGGCGATATGAGCAAAGTTGTTTGCACCGACATCGGTCCGGGTAATACGCTAATCGACGCAGCTTGCCGCGAGTATTTCAATAAGCCTTATGATAAGGATTCCACGATCGCGTTGTCTGGCTTAGTGAACGATGCGTTGCTGGAGGCTTTGCTCGATCATCCCTTCTTCGGCGGGAAAGCGCCTAAAACTACCGGTCCCGAGCTGTTCAATCTGCAATACCTGGCCGATGCGCAGCAGGTGTCGGGCACGCAGGACATCAGTCCCGAGGACATTGTTTGCACGCTTAGCGCCTTTACCGCGCGCACCATAGCTGACTTTATTTCGGCTTATTTCCTTGCGGATAGCGCCATTTTTGCCAGCGGCGGCGGAGCGAAGAATTATTTCGTAATGACCTCCCTGAAGCAACTGCTGCACAAAACCGGTATTGCCGATACCGCGGCCCTGGGCATCGACCCGGATGCGAAGGAAGCCATCCTGTTCGCCCTGCTGGGTAACGAGGCTCTATCCGGCGAACCGCTTAAGATTGGTAGCAACCCGGCTGTGTTGATGGGTAAGGTGAGTTTTCCGTTGTAATCCTGTTTCAGTGTTTCACCTGTTTAGATCTGTAACAACTGAAACGGATGAAACAAAACCCCAAGCCGTCATGGCGAGCGATAGCGTGGCCATCTCTGCACATGCTAATCAATAATTTCGGTCCAAAGACGGCACAGTTCAGAGATTGCTTCACCACGCTTTCCCGCAGTCCTTTCCGTAGTTCGCAATGACGCGGGAAGAGCGGGGTGCGTTTCAATGTTTCACCTGTAACAGTCGAAACACTGAAACAAGTTAGGTGAGGTTGTGCGTTGACCTATACCTTGCGCGTTTAATCGAGTAACAGTACCTAAAACGTCAAACGTACAACCTGGCGAAACAAGCCTAATCCTTACCCCAAGACCGCCAGGCGGCGGCAGAACATATTTTTATAGCCCAGTATCCGCTGTTGTTCCTCCAGCGTTTTAGCGAGCGATAATTTCCCTTTTTTACTTTTTGGCACAAACAGGTAAAGTGCAGCCATAAATGCCGTGTTGAGGTCGCGAATGTCGTCCTCGTTCAGCCAGCGTTTATGCGCCAGGTGAAGCAGCCAGTCGAAGGTGCCCGGTTTATCGCCGCTTTCCCGAACTGGTTTAAGTCTTCCGTAGGACGACTTAAATCTATGCATAAAAAGAAGGACTCTGTCCGGCAATTTGTGATTGCGTTCCAAACCCGAACGGAGTTCTTCAACTACTGCGTTACATTTAAGAGTCCGCTGCGCTAACTCTTAAACGAGTAAGGGGTGGCCATCTCTGCACATGCTAATCGATAATTTCGTCCTAAAGACAGCATGGCTCAGAGATTGCTTCACCACGTCTTCCCGCAGTCCTTTCCATGGTTCGCAATGACGCGCGGAGAGTGGGTGCGTTTCAATGTTTCACCTGTTTAAACCCGTAACAACTGAAACGAACGAAACAAAAAGCGACAGGCTTTTTGCCTATCGCTATCCTGTTAATCTTTAAAATCCTTAAATCGTGTTCTACAAATTCGCCTTTATCCCGTACTTCGCCGCGAACTTGCGGTAAAGCTGTTTGTGCAGGTTGTCCAGGTTAATGTCGCGGCCCTGGATGAAGGCCTTCTGCACGTCGATGGTGATCATATCCAGAGCGTCGCCTTTGGAGATGAACAGGTTGGCGTCCTTGCCTGCTTCCAGCGTGCCGGTGGTTTTGTCGATGCCCAGTATTTTGGCGTTATTCATCGTGATCATGCTCAGGGCCTGCTCTTTGCTCAGCCCGTAGCCCACAGCCTCGCCCGCCTCGAAGGGCAGGTTGCGCTGCCGCCAGAAGCCGATGCCCGTAAGGCCGTAGGTTACGCCTGCATCCTGTAATATTTTGGGCAGCTTATAGGGCAGGTACACGTCGTCGTCCTCGCGGTAGGGCAGCGTTTGCGTTTCGGTAATGATCACGGGCACGTTGTTGCTCTTCAGCACATCGGCAACTAAGTACGATTCCTTGCCGCCGACGATGACAATTGGTATGCCCAGCTTTTTGCCAAAGTTTACCGCCTGTACGATCTCTTTGGCGCCGTTAGCATTCACAAACAGCTTTTTGGTGCCGTTGAACAGTCCCTTCATAGCTTCAAAGCGCAGGTTGATGACGGCAGGTTTGGCTTCTGCATAAGCCTTCGCCTCGCTGAACAGGCTGTTAACGGCCTCCAGTTCTTTTTGCTGATGTTCTTCTTGCGACTCTTCCGGCGTACCGGGCGCAGCCCTCCGGCGGCGGCCCGTTGCGCGCAGTACCGGCCAGTTCATATGCAGCGCAATGTCGGTTTTATACGCCGCATCTTCCCAGTTCCAGGCGTCGAGCTGCACCACCGACGACTGGCCCGATATGATGCCGCCTTCGGGCGTAGGCTGTGCCAATAAGATGCCGTTAGAACGAACTGTCGGTATTACTTTCGAGTCGGTGTTGTAAGCGATAATCGAGCGCACGTTCTGGTTAAACTCGCCGGTTTCTTCATCGTCCACTGTACCGCGTGCGCCTTCTTCGATCTCGACCAGGCCGAGCGTAGTTACCGGGCAGATGAAGCCGGGATACACCTGTTTGCCCGTCGCGTCGATCACGTCGGCGCCGTTGGTATTGGCCGGCATGCCTTCGCCTATGGCGGTAATTTTTCCTTTATCAAAGGCTATGTAGCCATTATTGATCACCTGGCCATTACCCACATGGATGGTGGCCCCGGTAATGATGACCGGCTTGGTTTGCGGCGGCGCGGGCGAAATATTGGCCTGCCCGTAAGCGATGCTAATGCCCAGCAATAACCCGCAGATGCTTAAAAATGTCGTTTTCATGTTCATTGTGGTGAAGGTTATTTCTGGTTTTTGCTTTGATCGTCGGTGTTTTTGGTTCGCATGCCGTTGTAGTCGTCGGCCACCACGTACGCGTCGTCCTCGATGGTGTCGCAGGTATAGCGCGGCCTGCGGGTACCGCCGTCGGGCCGTTGTGTGGCCGCGCCTTTGTTCTTGGCGGCGATCATCTTCTGGATAATGCGCGACTCATCGGCCTTTAAAGCCTTCTGTTTGGCGGCATCTTCGTCGATGTCCCAGTATTTGATACCGTCAACGTAGGTCTTTTCGGCAACGGCATAGATCGACAGCGGATCAGCCGACCATACCACGATATCGGCATCCTTGCCAGGTTTCAGGCTGCCTACGCGGTTATCCACGTGCAGCATTTTGGCCGGGTTCAGCGTAACGAATTTCAATGCTTCCTCTTCGGGTTCCTTGCCGTAGGTAACGGCTTTGCCGGCTTCCTGGTTCAGGCGGCGGGCCATTTCCTCGTCGTCGGAGTTAAAGGCCGTGGTAACGCCCACATCGTGCATGATGGCGCCGTTATAAGGTATGGCTTCCTGCACCTCCATTTTATAGGCCCACCAGTCCGAGAAGGTCGAGCCTGCAATACCGCGCGCCTTCATCTTGTCGGCCACCTTGTAACCTTCCAGTATGTGGGTAAAGGTATTTACTTTAAAGCCCATTGAATCGGCTACGTGCATCAGCATATTGATCTCCGACTGCACATAGGAGTGGCAGGTGATATGGCGGGTATCGTTCAATATCTCGGCCAGGGCGTCCAGCTCCAGGTCGCGGCGAACGTGATTACCTTTTACAGCACGTGCGGCTTCATATTCTTTGGCGCGGGTAAAGGCATCGACATAAACCTGTTCAACACCCATACGGGTTTGCGGGAAGCGCATGTTCGGCGTGCCTTCGGGTATGCCCCAGTTGCTTTGCTTTACGTTCTCGCCCAGCGCGAATTTGATAAAGCCGGGCGCGCCTTCAAACTTCATCTCCTCGGGCAATACTCCCCAGCGGTGTTTGATCAGCATCGTCTGGCCGCCTATCGGGTTAGCCGAGCCGTGCAGGATGTGCGAAGTGGTAACGCCGCCAGCCAACTGCCGGTAAAGCTGTATATCTTCCGAATCGAGCACATCGCCGATGCGCACTTCGGACGTTACCGCCTGGGTACCTTCGTTCACGCCGCCGGTAACGGCTATGTGCGAGTGCTCGTCCACTATTCCAGGCGAAATGTGCTTGCCGGTAGCGTCGACCACCTTAGCCCCCTTCGGCGCCGACAGGTTTTTACCCACAGCTTTGATCTTGCCATTCTCTATCAGCAGGTCGGCGTTCTGCAATATGCCTTCTTTTTCGTTGGTCCAGATGGTGGCGTTCTTAAACAATACGGTTTCCTGTTTGGGCAATTCGGTATTGCCGTAAGGCGCAAAAGGGTAAACCACCGGGCCCACCGCCAAATCCGGTTTTTGCTCGGGCTTGGCAGGGGAAGGCGTGAACGGCGCGGTGTAGGTTGCGGTCCAGCGGGTAAAAGTACCGTCGGGCAGCACGGCATCGCCGCTTAAGGCCAGCGGCAAAACGGAGGAGATATAGCCGCTCAGGCGGATATTGCCCGCGGGCTTTTTCAGGTCGAAGTGCATGGTCACCAGGTCGCCGTTGCGGGTGATGTTCCCTTTAGCACGTACGCTGTCGGCGCCGGTGCGCTGCACATTCAGGTCGTATGCCCCGGGTGTGCCGCCGATTTTAAGGGTGATATTGGCCAGGCCATCCCCTGCCAGCGAATAGCTGCCGCGCAGGTCGGTAACATCCATTCGGCTGATAATGTCCTGGCGGCCTTCAACCCAGTTCTCGTAAATGATATTGTCTTTTTTGAACAGATCGTCGGACGTAATGATGAAATTCGCCAGCTTGCCTTTGGCCAGGGTGCCTACCTTATCGCTAACGCCCAGCATTTCGGCGGGTATTTCGGTGAGCGACATCAGTGCCTGTTTTTCACTCAGGCCGTAATCCATAGCCGTACGCAGGTTGGTCCAGAAGTCCTTTGAATTTTGCAGGCCAAACGTAGTGATGGCGAATTTGATACCGGCCTTTTCCAGCGCGGCGGGATTGGTCGGGGCCAGTTCCCAGTTCTTCAATTGGTCGTAACTGATGTTACGGGCGTCGAGGGGATCCTCGATATCATACGGCTCGGGGAAATTGACCGGGATAATAAAACTGCTTCCGGTTGCCTTCATAGCATCGACGCGGCGGTATTCGTCGCCATCGGTCTTGAAAATATATTGTTTGCCGAATTCTTTGGCGATCTTATCCGCACGCAGCACGTTAAGCTGGTCGGACACCTCGAATACCTGCGGCATGTTTTGCTGGCGGTTAAATTCCTCAAGCGAGATGTTGTATTCCTCTTTCTGGCTTTTGTACCATTCGGCATCGTAATAGGTCTGGCGCAATAAGGCAATGCTGCCCATCAGCGACGAAGGGTAATTGGTAGCAGCCGTACCTTTGCTGAACGAGTACTGTGCAGCGGCTTCGTCTTTAATAAACACTTCGTTGTCGCGTTCATCGCCCAGCGATACCACGGCCGATGTGCCGCGGTCGATGCCGTCGTGTATCAGCGTCTGCACCGCGCCAAAGCCGTTCCTCTTCAGTTCTTCGGCTTTCGCCGCATCCACGTGAAAGATCATTTTGGCCTGCATCTCGGGCTTAATGGCCTCATTCCAGCCAAAGGCGCCGGGCTTGGTCGATACCGGCACAATGGCGCCGCGGTTGAAGGATTGTCTTGGCGCTTCGGGCAGGCCGTAAGTGGTGTAGGCATCCACCAGGCCGGGGTAAACGTATTTGCCCTTCAGGTCGATGGTAACATAACCTTTAGGAATGGTGAGATTGTGACCGACGGCTTCGATCAGCCGGTCTTTCACCAGCAATGTTCCGTTGGTGATGGTTTGCCCCGCGCTAACCACGATGTTAGCGTTGGTAAATGCATACAGGCCGGGACGGATGTCCTGTGTGCCGTTGACCGGGAAAGTCTCCTGGGCATGCGCCGGGCGATATACACAAAGGGCAAGAAGAGAAATAAGTAAAAATTTCTTCATATTGAGTTCAGTTTGGCACTAAGTTATTTAAACATTTGGTACACTAAGTAATTTTAGCACCGATCATTCTATATTTGTTACACTTTTGTTACACGAGTACTGGCAATTAATTTCGACCTTCAAATCATATTCAGATCAAACCCATGAACGCCTACCTGTTTTTCAAATACCTGCACTCCGGTCTCAGGTATATCGTATTGTTGTTACTCCTTTTAGCCATTGTCAGCGCCTGGGCGAACTGGATAGGCAAAAAGCCCTACAGTGAGGGGCAGCGCAAACTCAATCTGTTCACCATGATATCGGTGCATACGCAATTGGTGCTGGGCCTGGTACTTTATTTCCTGAGCCCTTTCGTTCAGTTCAATGCCGAAACGATGAAACAACACGATACGCGTTACTGGACGGTGGAGCATATTACGGGAATGCTGATCGCTATCGTGCTGATTACGATAGGGCATAGCCGGTCGAAAAAAGCGGCGACAGCCACGGCCAAGCATAAGAATATCGCTACGTTTTATACGATAGCTGCGCTGATCATCGTAGCGGCAATTGTAACGAGCGGCCGGGGTTTGCTGGGGATGACGCACTGAGGTTGAGGATACACGACAAATCCTGTATACTAAAAGGAAGATTTTTTTACAAAAAGTTTGCTAATTCAAATTTCTTTATAAATTTGTCACCGCGATGATTAAAACCTACATAAACAATAGCTGGTGGCGCTATGAAAATAGCAGCCGGACGTGTTTTTGTTAAGAGATACTAATCAATTGTAAACCTAATTGTGAACCCGGCGCCAACCAATCGCCGGGTTTTTTTATTGTATGACGCGAACTAAAAATGAAACGATATAAAATAACAACTACTGAAAAAAAACTATTAGCCGATACCACCACGCCGGTGAGCATATACCTGCGCCTGCGCGATGTATTTCCGAATTCGCTGCTGCTGGAAAGCTCAGATTACCACAGCCGCGAGAACAGTATGAGCTATGTTTGCTGCGACCCGATAGCGGGGCTGGTGCTGAACGACGGCCGTTTGAAGAAGAGTTATCCCGATGGCTCCGCCGAGATCAAAGAGCCCGGCACATTCGATTTGGTAGCCGAGATCGGCGATTTCCTGGCGCGTTTTGAAGTGATGGATACCCGGGGCAAAATTATCTCGAACGGTTTGTTCGGATACTTTACCCATGAGGCTGTCGAGCATTTCGAGACCATCAAACTCAAGCAGGTCGACGGCGATATCCGCAGGATACCGACGATGCAGTACCATATTTACA
>JAFDZK010000194.1 GCA_018267005.1 Bacteroidota bacterium | reverse complement strand
GATCCGCCCCTGCGCATACGACACATCGATACCGTGAACAGAGTATTTGTCAGGGATGCGAATGTTAAAGCTCTCGTATTTGCGGTAATGCGGGTTACCGCCCCAATCCTTTATCCATCTCCATGACGATACAAAGCCCTTTACCACGTATCCGTAATAGAACGGCGACAGCAATACAAGCGCTAACCCGGCGAGGAATATCTTTAACCCGAGCGGCCAGCGGCCTCGTGCATTCATCTTAGATGAACGTTTTTTCTTAGCTGTGGTTTTTTTCCTGGGCTGGGGCTTTTTAGCAGGGGCGGGCACGATGCAAATTTAAAAATATAAGGCTTTATATTAAAATTAAAGCCCCTTGCACTCGCTGCTTGGGGCTTTTACCTAAACCTTATCATTTAAGGCAACTGTAGAAAATTGCCTCATCAAATATAATCATTTTGTAACACATATGTTACAAAAAAATAATAAATTTTGTCAGATTAAACGTACCTGTTGACCAGGTTCTCTAAATATTCCTGCCTGCCGCTGATGGTTTGCGGCTCGCCATTTTCGATAGCGTACCGGCGCATATCTTCCAAAGATACCTTACCTTCTTCAAAGGCCCTGCCCGTACCGCTGTCGAACGAAGCATATCGATCTTTACGTATCTTTTTATATTCCGACTTTTGCAGGATATTATCCGCGATGATCAAGGCCCTCGCGAAAATATCCATGCCGCCGATGTGCGCATAGAACAGGTCGGCCAGATCGGTTGAGTTACGCCTGATTTTAGCGTCAAAATTAATACCGCCTCCGGCAAAACCACCTGCTTCCAGTATGATCAGCATGTACTCCACCACTTCATTGATGTTGTTCGGAAACTGGTCGGTATCCCAACCGTTCTGGTAGTCGCCGCGGTTAGCGTCGATCGACCCCAATAAGCCGGCATCGGCCGCCACCTGTAATTCATGCTGAAAGGTATGCCCGGCCAGCGTGGCATGGTTCACCTCGATGTTCAGTTTCATGTCCTTCAGCAGGTCATATTTCTGCAAAAAGCCCAACACCGTTGCCGCATCGTAATCGTATTGGTGCTTGGTGGGTTCGCAGGGTTTAGGCTCGATAAAGAAAGTGCCCTTAAAACCCTTACCGCGTGCGTAGTCAATAGCCTTATGCAGGAACATGGCCAAATGCTCTTGCTCGCGTTTCATATCGGTATTCAGCAAGGTCATGTAACCTTCGCGTCCGCCCCAAAACACGTAGTTCTCGCCGCCCAGGGCTATAGTTGCGTCCAGTGCGGCTTTTACCTGGGCAGCCGCATGGGTCAGCACGTGGAAATCAGGGTTTGTAGCCGCGCCATTCATGTACCGCAGGTGTGAGAACAGGTTGGCCGTTCCCCAAAGCAGCTTTACGCCACTCGCGGACTGTTTTTCTTTGGCATAGTCGACCAACGCCTGCAGGCGTCTTTCGTTTTCCTGTACGTCATTGGTATAGTCCACCACATCCACATCGTGGAAGCAGTAGTAAGGCAGGTTCATTTTGGTAATGAACTCAAATGCCGCATCCATCTTGTCTTTGGCGCGCTCTACAGCATCGGCCTTTTCATTCCACGGGAAAAGATGTGTCGGTCCGCCGAACGCATCGGCGCCGGTTCCGCAGAACGAATGCCAGTACGCACAGGCGAAGCGGAGATGATCCTTCATCTTCTTGCCTGCTATGATCTTATTTTCATCGTACCAGCGGAATGCGAGCGGGTTATCACTTTCAGGGCCTTCATATTTCACATGGCCAATGCCTTTAAAAAACTCTTTATTGCCTGTAATAATCATAATTTTTGAATTACTGATTGATTGAATTATTGAATTTTAGTCCGGAAGTCGGGAAGTCCGCAAGTCCGGAAGATTATTTTTTTGTTGCTTTCAGCTTTGGTCTTTCTGCTTTTAGCTTATGAATCAAGTTGCTTTTCCAATGCTTTCTTCCAGTCCTGGTAAACCGGTTCAAACCGGTCGCCTTTAGGCTCGATGACTTTTATTTTTTCCATTTTATTAAAAGCTTCGGACGGAGATTTGAATATTCCCGCGCCAATGCCTGCTCCCAGTGCCGCGCCGGTACTGCCGTCGTTTTGATATAATTCGACGGGCACACCTATGGCGTTCACAAATATTTCAGTAAAAAGATCGCTTAGGAATAAATTGGCTCTTCCTGCACGAATTACCGAAGGATGCATGCCGTTGCCCCGCATAATATCGAGGCCGTAACGGAACGAGCAGGCGATGCCTTCCTGTGCAGCCCGAAGAATATCTTCCCTGGCATGTATGTTTAGGTCGATGTTGTGGATATGAGCGCCGACGGGCCTGTTGTTCAGCATACGCTCTACCCCGTTGCCGAAAGGCAATATTCGCAAACCATGGCTGCCCGATGGCGCAAGAGCGGCCCTTTCGTTCATTTGAACATAGCTCATCGGCCCCATAATGCTTTTTAACCAGTTGTACATTTTCCCGGTACCATTTATACAAAGCAATATGCCAAGGCGTTTTTGCTGTTCGGTATAATTGACATGGGCAAAGGTGTTCACCCTCGATTGCGGGTCGTACGCCAGTTTATCGCTAACGCCATAGATTACGCCGGAGGTACCAGCCGTGGCCGCTACTTCGCCGGGGTTAAGCACATTTAGCGATAAGGCGTTGTTGGGCTGATCGCCTGCCTTATAGCTGACGGGTATACCGGCCCGCATTTTCAGCTTTTCGGCTACCGGGCCAAGCAGTCCTCCGTGCGATGAAAATACCGGTCTTATTTCCGGGAAGAGCGAACTGCCGAAGCCGAAGTATTTAAGTACATCGGCGGAAAGTTTGTCCGCTGCAAAGTCGTAAAATATTCCTTCCGAAAGCGCCGAAACCGAGGTAGTAGCCTCGCCGGTAAGCCGCATGGCGATAAAATCGCCTGGCAGCATCACCTTTTCGATCTTGTCGTATACTTCGGGTTCGTTCTGTTTTACCCAGGCCAGCTTGGCTGCAGTAAAGTTACCGGGCGAATTTAAAAGACATGACAAACACTTTTTTTCACCGATCGTTTTAAAAGCTTTATCGCCTATTTCCACTGCCCTGCTGTCGCACCAGATAATGCTGTCGCGCAAAAGCTGCTTATGTTTATCCACCAGCACCAGGCCGTGCATCTGGTAGGCTATACCGATGGCAGCTATATCCGCCGGATCGTAACCGCCGCTGTTATTGCAAAGCAAAATGGCCTGCTGCACCTGCGCCCACCACATCTCGGGCGATTGCTCTGCCCAGCCGGGTCGCGGCGCAAGGATTGGATTTTCCTCGTCGGGGTATTGCGCCGAAGCAACAACCCTTTGCGTCGCGACGTCAACCACCGAAACCTTGATCGACGACGTGCCTATATCGATACCGAGCAGCAGCATTGATTTTATCAGATTTGGATATTGAATAAATTGGGTTTATAAAAATGTGAAAATTCGGCAAGGATACTAAATTAATTTTCATTTCGCTCCGCAACCTCTGCCCGGCATCACTGTCAGGGCGATCCAATATTTTAAATCCGTGTAACCCGTGCCAACACCTTTTTTATACGTTTGCCGTAATGAAACCTATTTTGGATAGCCCGGCGTGGCATGCATTGAATTCGGGCAATAAAAACCTTTCCTTCGGCGACGACCGGGCAAGATATTTTGACCGCGAAGTATCGCCTTTTGCTGCCATGCTTGAAAACGACAAGGCGCATTTCCGATTGCTATACGACATGCTGCCGGGTGAGGGCCCCGCCTTATTCATGACCCCCGTAGAACTCGATATTCCGCAGCCATGGAAAGTTGCTGTTTGCGTCAAAGCGCTGCAAATGACCTGTGATAAGCCGGTAAAAGCAGACAACTCTTCGCCTGAACTGGTTCCACTGGCATACGAACATGTTCCGCAAATGCTTGACCTGACCAAACTGACAAACCCCGGTCCTTTTAGTTCCAAAACCATAGAATTCGGGCATTATAGCGGCATTTTTGAGAACAACCAACTGGTTGCGATGGCCGGCCAGCGTTTACATGCTTACAACAATGCGGAAATAAGCGCAGTTTGCACGCATCCCGATCATACCGGAAAAGGTTACGCCCGCCATTTATTAATGCACCAGGTTAACCGCATCCGGGAAGCGTCGGAAATCCCCTATTTGCATGTGCGAGCCGACAATGAACGCGCTATAAAGGTTTACGAAAGTCTCGGCTTTGCAAAAAGCAGGGACATGTATTTTTATGTGTTGAAGAAACAGGCCTAAGTAGAAGCGGACATTGCGTGTACGAGGTTGGTTATACCGCCATAGGCAATCTGAAGACCAACGCAAAAGATGAGGAAAGCCATTATCCTGTTGATGATCACTTCGTTGTGGGACCCGATATAGCGGATCACACGGTTGGTATTGAGGTAAAAAATAAATATCAGTACGCAAATCCCAATGATCGACACCAATAAGGCGGCGACATTCAGCAGGTACAGCGTCATATCTTTATTGGCGCCGTGGGCGCTTAGCGTAAATAAAACGGCAATGGTACCGGCCCCGGTAGTCATCGGGAAAGTGATCGGGTAAAAAAGCTTGTTTTCTATCGAGTGATCCGCTATTTCGCTCTCATCCGTTTCAGCTTCCTTTTTAGTGTCCGGGTTATCGGCCGCCAGCGACTCCCAGCCGATCTTACAGATCATAATGCCCCCTGCCAATTGGATAATTGGGATAGAAAGACCAAAAAGCTGTAATATCCAATGCCCGAGAAACAGCGTGAAAGCGCAAAGCGCAAGCGCATTGAAGGTAATTTTTTTAACCGCTTTCAATCGCTCTTTGCGTGAAAGTTCGGAAAAGTAGGGGCTGATGATAAACGCCGTTCCCAACGGATTGACCACGGGAAAAAGCGCTACAAACCCGATGAGCGCCAAGTGGATAAACGTGTCGAGATGAGCTGCCAGATTCATACGATGCCTAACTCAAAAACTTTTTCGCGATTTTTTACCCTTCGGAAAGTTCGATCCAAACCGGGCCGTGGTCGCTGGTTTTTTCCCAGCCCCGCACCTCGCGGTTAACGCCGCCGGTAACCAGGCGTTTGTTCAGTTCCGGGCTTAATAAAAAGTGATCGATACGCAAGCCGGCGTTGCGTCCGTAAGCATCCCGGAAGAAATCCCAGAAAGTGTAAATTATTTCGTCGGGATAAAGCTTGCGTATGGCGTCTGTCCAACCCTGCGCCAGCAGCTTCCGGAAAGCCTCACGGGTTTCAGGACGGAAAAGGGCATCTTTAACCCAACGCTCGGCTTTATAAGCGTCCAGTTCGGTTGGTATAACGTTGTAGTCGCCTACCAGTACAGCAGGGGCGCCTGATGCTATCAGGTCGGCTGCGTGGGCGTGTAGCCGGTCGAGCCAGCGCAATTTATAATCGAATTTCGGTCCCGGCGCAGGGTTACCGTTGGGCAGGTACAGGCAGCCGACGATGATGCCATTCACCTCAGCCTCAATATAACGGCTATGCTCGTCTTCGGGGTCGCCGGGCAGCACCCGCCGCCGTTCGGCGATCGCGCCGGATCGCGACAGGATCGCCACACCGTTCCAGCTTTTTTGCCCGTGCCAAATGGCATGGTATCCCATATCGCTGATGGCTTGTTCCGGGAAATTTTCCTGCGGGGCTTTCAACTCCTGCAGACAAACGATGTCGGGCTGATTCTCGGCAAGCCAGCGCTGCAGGATATGCATGCGGGCATTGATGCTGTTGACGTTATAGGTGGCGATCTTCATAGGAAAGATTATCGAAAACGAAATTAAAAAATATGTGCTTTAATGGAATCTAAAATAATAGGAAAAGATCACTCTTTGTGTTTTTGTTCTTCTCTTTATGCGTTCCAACTGACCGAAAACATGGATCATGAACAAACCTGGCGTAAAGAGTTTAGTTAATGTTCGGATCCCGCATTTTAAAAACAGGTTCTTTTATGGGGACCGCAATTTGTGCGCTTGCGGCCGGTGAATCCGCTGCCGGCCATAAAGCATCAGCTTTGGCAGCGTTAAGGCAGCGCCCAACTAATGATTATAAACGCCTAATAATCAAACCATAACGACCGGGGCGTGTAGGGCATAATTTCCCCAAAATGAGTCATGGCATAATGGGGATCCTGAATTTTACTCCACAACGGGCTCCGATACCGCTCTTTAAGAAATTCATTATAAATTGCTGTAAATCAGGATTTTGAATCCATTGGCATTATAATTGCCTGAATCCTGTCGCAACTAAAGCCTGAATAATGAAAACATCTGTCATCCTGTTACTATCATTGCTTTCCTTGTCCTCGTGTATAAAAGAGCTGAATAGCCTGCCTGTACCAAACGCGGTTAAGAGCAAAGCGTCCGACATTCGTATTGCGCCCAAGGCAGATACTATACCCGACTATGCAGCTTTCAGGCTAAGGTTGCTGAAGGATAGCCTTAACTACGATGAAACGATGTTTTTGTTCTGTTCGACATCAAAACTATGCTATGATCCGCAGGCCGACGGGCCATACCTGCAAGGCTTCGGGCAAGTGAACCTGGCAAGCATATCGAGTGATGGCAGGGACCTGGCTGTATACAATCTGCCTTACAAACAAGGCATGAAGATAGGTGTAGATGTAAATGCCAGGGCTGATGGGCCTTACGTTATAGATATCGATTATCAAAGGCAGATACCGGCAAACTTACAGATATGGCTTAAGGATGCATATTTGAAGGATAGCGTGAACTTGTCAAATACCCGCTATAATTTCAACATAACCACAGCCGACACTAATAGTTTCGGCAAAAGAAGGTTCAGCCTGGTGATCAGAGAAAACCCAGGGCAGCATCAAAACGTGATGCCGCACTGAGTCATTTTGTTTTAGAAAAGAATTTTAAGATTTGTCTTCCTTAATGCTGGTAACCTCGATGGAATCGTCCGTAACATTGCCATCAACCGATACATTTTTGCCGGCATATTTGGTAACCGCCTTTTGGTTGGATATCTTATAAACCTTATCGCCAACCACAAGTACAGCTTCTGCGCCGCCCTTAATGCACTTTTTCACACAGGCAACCCTTGCCGACGGGCCTCCCATGTCCATTTTGCTCGCCGCGCAATGAGAGTCGCTAATATAACCCTTCAAATGCTCGTCCGAAGGCTTGAACGAGAGTAATGCACCGACTGACAGAGCCAGGACACCGATTAATAAATTCTTTTTCATGATTAAGTTTTTTTTGGTTTTCCAATTGGGTATTCCAAATTTAATAAAAGAAATAAGGGAACTTCAACAAAAAACGTTTAATTGTTGCCTTTGTTTCGCCGTCCGTTATTATTTAGCCGGCGTAATAACAATATTCCTGAAATCGATCGGTCCGTGGTCGCCCTGGAACAAGATCGGCCCTGGTTCGCCTTCCTTGCTGTCTATCGCCCCGCCCGTTATGCCCGGTATTACCTGCTGACATATGACCATCCGGCCATTGGCGACAATAGTTACTAACCGGCCCACCAGCGTAATATCGTACGATTGCCACTGGCCCGGATCTTTAGCCATCATTTTGTTC
This sequence comes from Bacteroidota bacterium, assembly GCA_018267005.1. Taxonomy (GTDB): domain Bacteria; phylum Bacteroidota; class Bacteroidia; order Sphingobacteriales; family Sphingobacteriaceae; genus Mucilaginibacter. The sequence goes on along the minus strand of JAFDZK010000194.1, from coordinate 1,100 downwards.
GGCGGCAGGAAGCCGTACACGGCGCTGAACTGGTTATTGATCGGTTCGGGTTCGCCGCTTTTCGTATCGATGATCTGTACTTCGTAACGTCCGCGCAGGTAAACGCCGCTATTGCTGCCCTGCTGGTAACGGAACTCCACATGCAATTTAAAGTCGGTGAATTTGCGGTCGGTGATCAGGTTTGAACCTGAGTGCAGGCTCCTTAACATGCCATTTTGAACTATCCATTGGTTTTTACCGTCGGTATGCCACCCGGCCAGGTCCTTGCCGTTGAACAATTTGACGGGTGTGCCCCATACCGGCGGTTTATCTTTCATAAGCACAGGCGCGCGTACCCCGGTAAAGTTATAAGTCTGGCCGTCGGTGTATACCATCGTGCCTTTGATCGCATCGCCGCTCACTTCAAATTCAAAGTCCATATTGCGCGTGCCTTCTTCCCATTGCGGAGGGATAGAAAAAGTGTATTTGCCGTTATCGGCTTTAACTTCGGAGATCGGCCTCGCGCTACCGAATGCGTACGTAAACCGGCCTATAAGCGTATGCGTGCCTGATTTTTGCACTTCGAGCCACGACGGTAAACTTTTGCCTGATTTATCGATGGTAATGTCCCACCGGCCGATGACATCGGGATCTTTAATGATCTTGGCCTGGCCATTAGCATTAAAGAATAAGGCGCATAAAAGGCCTAAGATCGGTAGCCTTACAAGGCTGAAAATAGAGTTGAGGTTTAAAATTGAGGATCTGTTCATGATTGTGAGATATTTTCAAATATATACTTTTCGGAAAATTAAAAGCCTTGTAAAATGAACCGATAATTTCTTACCGATACGTTAACCAAAAAATAACAAAAAATTAGTCCAACCCGAATAAACTATGTTTAGTTTCGCTAAACTAAGTAATAAAGCGATAAAATAATGACGCATGCGATAAAAATGGTGGTTTTTGATATGGCAGGAACCACCGTTGACGAAAATAATGTTGTTTACAAAACGGTACAGCAAGCTATAAACCAGGCCGGATTTAACGTTACGCTTGATGAAGTGCTGGCGCAGGGCGCGGGTAAGGAAAAGCTTCAGGCTATTAAAGATGTTTTGCGTGCG
>JAFDZK010000193.1 GCA_018267005.1 Bacteroidota bacterium | reverse complement strand
CCGCCGCCGATAGATTTTTTAGCGTGGCAACATATTTTTCGGTATACTGATCGCGATCAACGGAAGCTGTTTTGATACTTTCATGAACATTCACGCTTTCCACAACCGACCAGGTCAGCCCCCCAGCTTCAACGATATTTTTTCTTTTTTCAATTTCTTCGGTACTCCAAACCTCACCAGCCGGTATATGGTGCAAGGCAGTTACCACGCCCGTTGCTCCGGCTTGCCTGATGGTAGCCAGCGTTACCGGGTCGGAAGGCCCGTACCAGCGAAAGGTTTGTTCGAGGTTATTAAACATAGGCAGAGGGGTTGTATTTTCCAGGGGCTAATATAATATTAATTGCCGTTAACGAGGCCGGCAAGCTCTGCCCAGTTGCTTATCTGGCGGCTTTTGCCCAGCATCCCTGCAAGCTCAGAATAAATCTCCGCCGGTTTTTTACCGCTTTCGCGCAGGTATTTTATGGACGTATCGCCCGCTGACTTGGATAGTTTTTTGCCCGATATTTCAATGAGCGGATGATGATAAAAAGTGACTTTATCGAAATCGGCCCCAAGCTTTTGAGATAAATACAATTGAGCCAGGGTAGAATGCCAGAGATCCTGTCCCCGCACGACCAGGTCGATACCAAAATGCAGGTCATCGATTAGCGAAGTCAGTTGATAAGACGGGTAACCGTCCTTTTTGCGAACGACGAAGTCCGTCATGCCAGCAGGTAAACTCGTCTTCACGAGGCTATCTTTTAGCGTTTTTACCATTAGTTCACTTGCACGCTCCGTCTTTAGCCGCCAGGCTGAATCCGGCGTGTCGAGAGACACCTGTTTGCTACGGCAGGTGCCGGGATGAATATCACCAGGATTGACACTGCGCACCTGCGCGCGCGAACAGGTACAGGCAAACACCTCATCATGTTCGCGAAGGTATTGCAAAGCCTTTTGATAAAGTTCCAAACGGTACCGCTGCGACCATTCCTTTTCAAATTCGGCATAGCTCCGCGGACCTTCGTCCCAGGGAATTTCCAGGAAATTCAGCGTATAGAAAATGTCCTGCACATATAAGGGATTGACCCGGTCCCGGTCGATATCGTCGATGCGCAAAAGAATTTTTGCGCCCGTTTTACGGGCCAAGGCAGTGGTCACCGCGAATGAAAGCGCATTGCCCAGGTGCAGATAGCCGCTGGGCGTAGGCGCTAAGCGCGTTTTTTGGAAACGATTAATCGATGCTGCTTCGAAAAGAGTCAATTAACTTTTTGCTTTGGCTTTACAATGTTGTCCGACAGATTTAATTTCAGATCGTCCGGTGAACTGACAATGATCTCCGGCTTTCCTTTATAGTCGATCAGCTTCCCCGTTACGCAGACATCCCGACCCTTATAATATTCTTCCGCGTTAGCGTGAAATTTAGCTTTGTCTTCGCCTTTGATCACTACGGTCAGGTATTGGTTAGGGTGCCTGTCGCCCATATCGAGCAATACCATACCGGTATTTTCGATGAGTTTGGACGAATATATTTTGTCGCAAATGGAAACGGTTTGGTTCAGGTGTTTGGCCGCGTCTTTAGCGGCAATTTTCGTTTGAGCCGAGGCCGTCAAGCCACCCAGGGCGATGAACAGAATGAGCAGGTTTTTCATAGCGTAAATTTAGAAATAGATTGAGTGATCGGCCAGGCGCCTAACAGTTATTTTACAAATAATAATCTGCCACAGGTCTTAACTAAGCGCCAGGTTCTTTTTCCGGGAATTGTTCCGGTTAAGCATCACCGTTAATATGTTAAAAAGATACCCATTATGATTTTCCCCAAAAGTTAGTAATTTTTGCCCTCAAATACGGTTAAGTCAATTGTGAAAAGAAATACCTTATTCTTTTATATCCTGCTTATTCTTACTGCCACCACGGCAGTCTATTTAAACCACTTTTACAACGGGTTCCATTTTGATGACGCGCATTCCATCTGGAACAACCCCAACATTCGCAGTATAAAAAATATACCGCTGTTTTTTAAGGACGGCAGCACCAGCAGCGTTTTACCGCAGAACCAGTCGTACCGCCCGGTTACGACAACCTCGCTGGCTATTGATTACTGGCTCGGCGGAGGCTATGACCTGTTCTTTTTCCACCTGTCAACTTTTATTCTCTTCCTTGCGCAGGGCCTGCTGATGATCTATTTTTTCAGGAAGGTCTACGACATATCACTGCCTGCAAACCCTACCGCCTGGGTCGCGTTATTCGCGGCGGCATGGTACCTGCTGCACCCGGCTGTGGCCGAAACAGTCAATTATATTATCGCCCGGGCGGATATCCAGTCCACGCTGGCAGTTGTGGCTGGATTTGCCTTGTATATCGGTTCGCCCTTTTGCCGGAGGACTTTCATTTACCTAATCCCGGTCGGCATCGGCATCCTGGCCAAGCCGCCTGCGGTCATGTTCGCGCCGATATTTTTCTTCTATGTCCTGTTCTTTGAAGAAAAGCTCAGCCTCTTCGATATCTTCAAAAAGGCGCATTTCCAACCGCTTTGGAGCGCCATTAAAAAAACAATCCCTTCGCTTGTTTTGTGCGGAGGGCTGTATGTGCTGGTTGATAGGATGACGCCCAAAACCTGGGTGCCGGGTGGTAACTCGGCCGTGCATTACCTCATCACGCAGCCTTATGTCATACTGCACTATTTCATCACTTTTTTCTGGCCTACCGGGCTTAGCGCCGATACCGACTGGGGTACGCTGAAAACCATTTGGGATGTACATTTCTTTTTCGGCTGTTTGTTCATCCTGTTCATGTTCATCATCGCTTTTTATACTTCTAAGAGAGCGATCCTGCGGCCCATCAGTTTTGGCATCCTCTGGTTTTTTATAGCCCTGGCGCCTACATCGAGCATCATTCCGCTCGCGGAAGTATTGAACGATCACCGCATGTTTTTCCCGTTCGTCGGATTGACCCTGAGCGTAAGCTGGACATTCGGCCTGATCGTTTTAGCCTGGATAAAAGGTAATAAGTTCAATCTTGCCCAAAAACCGGCGTTACTGTGGATACCTGTGCTGATATTGTTCGGCGCCTGCGCGTATGGTACATGGGAGCGCAACAACGTATGGCACAGCGAAGAAACCCTGTGGCTGAATGTTACGCTGAAAAGCCCTAAGAACGGCCGGGGTTTGATGAATTATGGTATCATTAAGGTGCAGGACGGTCAGTATGCCGAGGCGGAGCGGTATTTTAACAAGGCGCTGCAATTGCTTCCCGAATACTCATTTATTTACGTGAATATGGGTGTTTTGGATGACAAAACGGGCCGCTATGCCGAGGCTGAAAAGAATTACCTGACGGGAATCTTGCTCGGAGCAATCTACCCGAGCCATTATGAGCTGTACGGCGAATTCCTGTACCGGCAGGCGCGCTATCGCGAGGCTGCAGTAATGCTGCAGCAGGCTATACGGCTGTCAGATGCGGAATTGCTGCAACGCGAATATCTGATGCGCACCTACGAGGCCGAGGGTAAATGGGATGAACTGAAGGACCTGGCGAGTAATACCTTGCGAATAGCGCCGGACGACGCGGTGGCCCGCACATCGTTAACGGATGCGGAAAACAGAAAAATACACGCCGATATAGAAGCCGATGAGTTAAAAACGTCGTCCGATCCGGGTAAATACCTGCAGCTAAGCCTGGATTATTATACCGCGAAGCGGTACGATCAAAGCGTAGCTGCCGCGAAACATGCCATTAGCTTAAAACCAAATTATGCCGAGGCATGGAACAATATGGGCAGCGCATATATCGCTGAGCAGCAATATGACAAGGCAAAACAAGCTTTGCAACAAGCTATCGCGCTGAAGCCGGATTACCAGTTGGCTAAAAACAACCTTTTGCTTGCCGAAAAGCACTTTACCGATAAGCAGTTGCTGGTTAGTACCTGTACCCCGGAGGACTACATTAACCAGGGCCTTACTTATTTTAATTACCGCATGTACGATATGTGCATTGCCGCCAGCCTGAGCGCGCTCGATCTGAAGCCCAACTACGATTTGGCTTATAATAATCTTTGTGCCGCTTACAATAAGCTCGGCGAATGGGATAAAGCTATCGAAGCAGCCAATAAAGGCCTGCAGGCTAATCCCAATAATCAGCTGCTAAAAAATAACCTCGCGCAGGCATTGAAAGGGAAAAACAAGGGCGGGAAATAATACCAGTGCGAAGGCCATGTCCTTGCGGGCGCGACTGAATGGAGCCCTATTTTTTCTTAAAGAAAAACGCTTTTATATCCGGTTCCGATCTTTCGATAATCGGCTTCATTATCTTCAAGATCGAAGTCATCATCGAGGCTTTCCATTTGCTCATGCCTTTATCGGCCAGTATCCTGTCCCTGGTGCTTTGAATATCCAGCGACTGGAGGGGGAATACCTCCGCGGTGCTAAATCCGTGATGGTCCATGAGCATTTTCAGGTTTTCTTTGTTAAAGTAATTCATGTGCGGGCTATGGAAATTAAACTGCCACATCCGTGTCAGCGTATTGCTTAGCCCCATTTTATGCAGCCGTATGGCCCAGTTGTAAAAAAAACCGGTGCTCATGGGCAGGTTGATGATCAGGATGCCATCGTCGGCAAGGTCATTTTTCAGGTTCTTAACCAATTCGTTTATATCCGGAATGTGCTCAAAAACATCATTGAAAATAATGAAATCATATCCGCCTTCACGCTTAGGACTTACGTCGGGATAAAACCCATAAACAATGTTCAAATTATGCTGCTTATGGTAATTCTCGTAGGTTCTTTCCGGCTCGATCCCAACACACTTAACTCCCTGCCCGGCGCATACGTCTAACCACCAGCCATTGCCGCTGCCGATCTCCAAACCTTCGCCTAAGTGGTTGTTCTTAGCAGCTTTAAGCCTGGCTATGATGTGAATAAAATTCGTTATCCGCAGCGTTTTCAAAGCCCCGTCGCGCGCGTCCGGATCCAGGTCCGACTCGAAAGAATGCTCAAACTGCGCATCCGAATGCTGCAGGCCGCAATTGGCGCACTGATAAACATTGAACCTGAGCTTGAATTTCAGCTTTAGCAGATTGCCGCAAACGGGGCAGGTGGAATGATCCATTGTTATAAAGATTGAAGATTATTTTTCGGTTTTTTCCAGGTGTTTATTAAACTCTTCCTTCAGCAGCGATATTTCCTGGGCAAGTTTTTTATTGTCGTTATGCAGCTTCGAGGCTACCACGCTCAAATGCAGCAGGTAGATCAGTATCGCGAAGATAAATCCGGTAAAAACAAGGTTTGCCGCCACGACTACCCCGGTCAGCCGCCGCAAAAGTTCCAGGCCTTCGGTCCAGAACGAAAATACCAGCAGGAACACCGTACATATTACCCAAACAATGGCGTATTCCTCGCGCAATTTGCCTTTGACGATAAGCCTCGATATGTACAAAACGAACAAAATGTTGACGACGATGGTGATGATCTGTATCCTTAACATGGCAATCAGGGTTTACGAATGAATGAAAAAAACATGGCGAGGCTTACCTTAAAGCAATAATACAGTGAGCCGAAACTGCGGATGGACGATTGACCGCCCTGCCGCGCCGCCATTACTACAGCCACTTCGGATATTTTCAGCCCCGCTTTAGAAAATACCACCAGCGATTCCGGTTCGGGATATTCATCCGGATAATTAGCGGATGCGAGCGCGATGGCTTTCCTGTCGAATAACCGGAAACCCGATGTGCTGTCGTAAATACTCAAGCCGGTCATCAGGCGGTTCAGCCAGTGAAAGTATTTGATACCCATTCTTCGCGCGAACGACGACTGGAAACCTTTCTTTTCGATAAAACGCGAGCCGATTACAATATTGGCGCCGGTCTGCAAATGATGGTTAATCAGCTTGGGCAACTCCCCTGGCGGGTGCTGCCCATCGCCGTCCAATTGAATGGCCATATCGAAATCGTTGTCGAGCGCGTACCGGATACCGGTTTGCACCGCTCCCCCGATACCGAGGTTCACCGGCAGGTCGATCACCGTAGCGTTATGTTTTTTGGCGACGGCCGAGGTGTTGTCTTTGGAGCAGTCGTTGATGATCACCGCTTCCAGTTGGTAGCCGTTCGGTAAGGTGGTCGACAGTAGTTCGGGCAATAGCGACGGCAGCGATGCCTCTTCATTATAGCAGGGTATTACGATCAAAACTTTGCCGGGCATTCGTGAGATCAGGTATTAAGAGGGTGTTAAATTTTAACTGTGAAATTAAAGGTTTTCCGCACAATTCAGCAAGACTCAAACACAAGAATATCTTCAACCAATTAAACCCCTGGGCCGTATGAATGTCTGTTATGAAAAATAACTGAAAGATATATGAAAACAGCTGTACCCCTGTTCATTATAACGTCGCTTGCCGTATTAGGCATTTCCTGCAAGAAGAATACCGTCAACCCTGGGTCGCCTGCTACTTCGACTACTTCCACCACGCCGCAGGGCTACGATTTCAGTGCGGTGGATAAAGTTTTGAATGATTCCGTTCCGGTAAAGTTCAACGGCGTGTGTTATGCCCTCATCGACATTAACGGTAAAACGGCCTACAGCAAGGGCTTTGGCGGCTATACCGGCGATACGCGAGAACTGATCGCATCCTGTTCCAAATGGCTTTCGGCCGGCGTGCTGATGAGCCTGGTTGATGCGGGCAAACTGAAGCTAAGCGACACGGTCGGTAAATACCTGCCGGTCTTTACTAAATATCACAAAGGTAATATTACGATAGCGCAACTGTTTTCGCATACTTCGGGCCTTCCGGGGCAATCATCGAAAAACTATGAAGGCAATCCCTTCCTTACACTGGAGCAGGCGACAGATTCGATCGCTAAAAATGTACCGCTGCTGGCTGCGCCGGGAAGCCAGTTTTATTATGGCGGCGTAAGCATGCAGGTTGCCGGACGCATATGTGAAGTGGTTTCCGGTGAAAGCTGGGCCACACTCTTCCAGCAAAAAATTGCAGGGCCGCTTGGAATGACCAATACAGATTACGGGTTGACCCAAAACCCGGGTATTGCCGGCGGCGCGCGCAGCACTGCCAACGACTACATCAAATACCTGAACATGATCATGAACGAAGGCGTTGCCGCCGATGGTACAAGAATACTGAGCCAGAATGCCATAGCCACAATGGAGCAGGGCCAAACGGCTAATGCACGGGTAGCCTACACGCCTTATCCCCTTGCGCTATTGCAAAATAATGATTTTTATGCCATCGGCAATTGGCGCGACGTAACCGGGAATAACGACATTTTGATAGAGGACAGCAGCCCCGGCGCCTTTGGAAGTCATCCCTGGGTCGACCGCAGCCGGAAAGTCACCGGTATCATTTTTACTTATCTGCCGGTGCAGGGTTACCTGGCAACGATCTGGACTTGCCTTGATGTGCGAAACCTTGTACGCACTATTGTTCCGCAATAAAACATCGGGGCTTGCCAGGTGTTATGTAATGACAATTTTGATCGCTATGACCAATACTGAAAACAAAAAAGAACCGGGCGAAGACGGCCTGCACGAATTTACCCTGCATATCGGAGGCCGCGACCTTACCTGCCTGGTTGAAAAACAGGGCAATAACCTTAAAGTTAATATAGACAATAATACCACCGCCGAGCTTGAAGTGCATTGGGATGGGTCGATAAGCCAGGTGTCGGGAAACACATTGCCCGATTCGGAGATAGAATTTATAAAGAAGCATGTCTTGGGTCACGATGTCTAACCCAATACTTCTTCAAGCACCTCGTGCGACCGGATATTGCCGAAACCTTCAATATGCAAAGCGTAGTACTCCAATAATTTTTGGAGCAGGTAGCGTCGTTCCTCGTTACTGAAATGCAATTGAGATAAGTTTTCAAAACCGCACCGCAAAAGACGGTAAAAATTTTGCGTATGCGGCGGCGAAAGGTAATACAATCCCTGCGGTTTATACCGGGCAAAGGCTCCTTCCTTCATATCAAAATAGTCAGTGGCTTCCATTTTAGCCTGTTCCGGATAAAAACCCAGGTAGCGGGTCAACCTAACCAGAAAAAGCAAATGGAAGTTCGCAAGGCCCCCGGTTTGGTTGTCGAGCCATTCAATGGCAGTAAATAGAAAATCGAATAAATTCTCGTCGGCAGACTGCTGCCTGACGGCTTTATATAATACCTCGTTCAGGAAGATGGCAATACTGCTTTTGATCACATCATAAGGGATACTTTGCAAAACCGGGGCAAGTTTCAGTTCCGATACGCGCTGCACCTGCCCGGTATTTTTGTGATAAACTACCATGTCAAGCAAATGCAGCGGCTGCAGCATGTTGCGGCTGACCTTAGCTTTGGGCTTTTTGACGCCGTTGATAATGTATGATTGCAAACCGAATTTTTCGGTAAACACCTGCACTATGACGCTGCTTTCGCCGTAATCGGTTGTTTTAAATACTATACCGCGGGTTTTATGCAGCATGGTGAAACACGAAGATCAGTTTGGGCAGAAATATGACCGCGCCGATGATCAGCGCAGTAACGGCCGTCAGCAGCACCGCCGCTGCGCACATGTCTTTAATATGACCGGCCTTTTTGTCGTATTGCGGCGATACAAAATCCACCAGCAGTTCGAGCGCGGTGTTAAACGCTTCAGCAGCCAGCACCAGCCCGATCGCGATGATGATCCACAGCCATTCGGCGGCTGAAATATTCAGAGCGTATCCCAGGGCGA
>JAFDZK010000192.1 GCA_018267005.1 Bacteroidota bacterium | reverse complement strand
CGGCGTGCGAAATTCATGCGAAGCCAGCGAGACAAAATTGCTTTTAAGCCTGCTGGTTTCCTGCTCCCTTTCCAGTGCAAATTTCCGGTATTTTAATTCATTAACGATCAATGCTACTAATGATATTACAATTGCCAGCATCAGCACGGTAGCCGAGATAGTGACCCATTTGATCTGGTCGGTCAGGCGCCTATTCTCCGTTCTTTTCTTTAGCAAAAGCTGTTGCTCGGCATAGTTAAGGTCGTTGATAACTTTCCTCACTTGCTCCGTCATTTCGTCTTCGCGAATGGTTTGCCTGTAAAAATCTACTTCGGATGACCTGCGGCTAAAGCCCTCCCTTTGCCACATCATGAAAAGCTCACCTAACGTGGTTTTTAACAATTTGATGCGGGGTTTTTGCAGGCTGTCAGCCGAAAGGGTGGCAGATAAAACGTCAAATTGGGCCAGCAAGCCGTTTTTGCTGATATTGATAGCCGAATCGGTATTACCCGATCCTTCGTCCAATGAGTTCCTGGTTTTGCTTATTTCATTCAGGCGATATTGCATTAGATTGATACTGGCAATTACCCGGTAGTTCCGGTCCATCCATTGGTCCATCTTTTCTTGCTGATTCACGTAATGCAGTGAGACCGCTCCGACAATGACTACGATCAAAACGGATATCGCACAGCCCCAGTAGACTATAAGATGGAACTTATTATGCAGATTTTTCTTTAACATCGCCGATTTGAAGTTGAAGTATGGCTTTTTATTGCAAGCCCATGTTCCAAAAGTATATCGACCTTTTACTGCAAAAAATGACCTATGTCATATATTGAGGTTGCATTAACGATAAAAGCGGCCGGACAAATGGCCATCTGTAGTGTGGGTTTCTCTCAGACGCAGGCACTACGGCTGCCATACATTATCGAAATGCCGGAAAAAGCCAAAAGAGGCCGGGGTGTATTGACGGTCTGCTAAAATAGGATCATTGCGCCGCAGGATATTATTTCATCGTGGTTTATCGTCGGGCAGTCCGATTCGCTTGCCATCCAGTACAACTAATCCCTCGTCGCGCATTTCATTCAATGTCCGGAATATGGTTTCGTAGGTCGTGCCGGTATAATAGGCAATATCCTGCCTCGGGAGTTTGATGTTGATGTACCCATCCCCGTCTGTGCCGAATTGCTGCCGGAGTTTCATAAGCGCTTTTTTTAGCCGTTCTTTAACCGGCATGGCGGCCATGTCGCGCATAGTTTGTTCGGCTTCACCAAGTTCCTGCGCAAAGAACAGCATCAGGTTATAAGTCAGTTCATGATTGACCCTTAGTGATGTCTTGAAAAAATCCACCTCGAAGTAACATACTACAACAGGCTCGACAGCGGATGCTGAAACGGAATAGGTGTTGCCGGGAAAAAAATCCCGGTGCCCGATGATACCGCCGTTTGAGGCGAATCGTATAGTCATTTCTTTACCGTCACCCCACTTTTGATGAACTTTCACAACCCCTGAATAGACAAAGTAAATCCCTTTTACCTCGTCTCCTTCGCTGAACAGCCTTTCGCCTTTATTGAATTTCAGGTTCTTTTTATGCGTGCAGATGGCTTCGCGCCATTCGGGCAGCGAGTTGCGGCAAAGAAAGCATCTTTCCAGATCGCATCCTTGTTTCATTTATCCGTGGCGGTGTTTAATTTAACTGGCCGAAGTTATGACAATCACGAGTTATTTATAATAGTTTTTATACGGCCGTCTATTGTGGTTAGATATTTAATATATAACAGGTTATAAAAATCTATAAATAATAGAAGTTCGATTTTTTTATTATGTGCTGATAATGAGGTTTTTAATTTAAAGACTTTTCAATTTTTTCTATACTTTCATTATAAAAAGCGCCTGCTTGCGGCTGATCTTTACGCTTTGTTTTCTAATCGGCCTATATTTAAATTTTAACCGCTTTATTTAAACCCTCATTGATAAACCTATTCTGAATGAGACGAATATTAATAGCGCTGCTTATTTCCGTTGTAACAAGCGCGGCATCGGCCCAAATAAAAACGCCGAGGCAATTGTTTCCGGGTTTGTTTGAAGCTGTGCAGTTGTCTGATATATTTCCCGATAACAAAACTTTTGTCGATGCCACACCGCGGCGCGATCCTGCGCTCATCATGCAGGATTATAATGCACAAAAGGACAAAGCCGGGTTTGACCTGAAACAATTCGTCACCGATAACTTCATGATACCGGGACCTCCTAAAACATTTTTTAAGACCGACATATCCACAGGTATCCGTAAGCATATCGATACCCTATGGGAGGTGCTTTACCGTAAACACGACACGGTGTCTAAATATTCGTCATTGCTGCCTTTGCCAAACGATTTCATCATACCCGGCGGCCGTTTTCGCGAAACGTATTATTGGGATTCCTATTTTACTATGCTTGGGTTACAGCAGAGTCATAAGACGAAGATCATTCAAAACATCATAGGGAATTTCGCCTACCTTATCGACACCTATGGTTTTATTCCCAATGGCACACGCACCTACTATTTAACGCGATCGCAGCCACCATTCTTTTCCATGATGATCGATCTTTTAGCCAAAGACGAAGGCGAGCAGGTGGTAGTTAAATATCAGCCTGAATTATTAAAGGAATATGCATTTTGGATGCGCGGAGCAGCTAAACTTAAGCCCGGGCAGGCATACCATAATTCGGTTTGTATGCCGGGCGCCGAGATACTGAACCGTTACTGGGATGAATCTGACCTGCCCAGGGAGGAGTCGTTTAAAAAAGACGTGAATGCTGCGAAGTTGACCAAGCAGAAGCCGGGCGATTTTTACCGGAACATAAGGGCGGCTGCCGAATCGGGCTGGGACTTCAGCACGCGCTGGATGGACACCAGTGGCAAACTGGAAACCATTCAAACCACTTTTATTGTGCCCGTGGATCTGAACTGCCTGATGTACCACCTGGAATTGACCATCGCCCAATCGTATAAATTACAGGGTAATGGAAAAGACTATCGCGCGTACCTGGCAAAGGCCATGCTTCGCAAAAAAGCCATTATAAAATATTGCTGGAGCCCGCGTGAAGGATGGTTCATGGACTATAACTGGAAGGAACGAAAAACAACGCCCCATATGTCGCTGGCGGGCGCTTACCCGCTGGAGTTTAAGATTGCCAACGCCGAAGAGGCGCAAAAGATGGCCGGTGTGCTGAAAACCAAATTTTCCAAAGCTGGCGGGCTGGTTACGACATTCGAACGTTCGGGCCAGCAATGGGATAGCCCGAATGCCTGGGCTCCGCTGCAATATATCGCGATTGATGGCCTGAATAACTACGGTGAAGCTGCTTTAGCCCGTTCTATAGCTGAAAATTGGATCAGGACCAATCTCAGTGTATTTAACGAGACCGGGAAGCTGATGGAAAAGTACAATGTTATCGATACGGGTGTTAAAGCGGGGGGTGGCGAGTATCCTTTGCAGGACGGCTTCGGCTGGACGAACGGCGTATTGCTAAATCTTCTAAACCGGTACCATACCGATCAGCCGTAAATATAAGATCGGTTAGGTTTGCGCCTGTTTTGTATACGAAATTGCTAACTTGTTGGCCGATTGCTTTTAATACTCGTAACGATCTGCCTGCTGGTCGCTGCAATTTTACAATTCCCAAAATCTTTTTTTTAATGTTGGTTTAAAAAGGTAGCTTAGTGTTTCAGACTAACCAATTTTATTATGAGGATACTTGTACCAACTTTATTGCTGGTATTTTTATGGCATGCTGCTTTTGGCTCGGCAAAAACGGATAGTATACTAACCCAACTCAAAACTGAAATAACCCGCGGGAAGTTTTACGATAATCAAAAGGAGGCCTTTATCCGCGGGTTAAAGGTCAAGCTTGCGGCGACACCGCAAAGCAATCCTGATATCCGGTACGACCTATGCAGCCAATTATATGAAGAATACAAGGTCTACCAGTCAGATTCAGCCTATGTTTACGTCCAAAAACTGATCAACCTGGGCCTTGCCGCGCACAATCCGCAAAAGGTTAACGAGAGTAGGCTGAAGCTTAGTTTTTTGCTGCTTTCTTCCGGAATGTTCAAAGAAACATTCGAATGCCTGGACCAGATCAATACGCGGGTTCTGAGCAATGCAGCCAGGATGGATTACTATTATACCAAATCCAGGGCATATTCCGACCTGGCCGACTATAACAGTGATAAGGCTTATGCTCCGTACGATCAGAAGGAAGCTATCAAATATATTGACTCAGCGATCGCGCTGACCAGGCCGAACTCGTTCGAGCAGCTATATTTTATGGGCAACAGGCAGGTAATCCTGGGCCAGTTACAGCAACCGTCGGAATATTATATCAACTTATTATCTCATTACAACCTTACCGACCACCAGCGCGCAATGGTGACGACAGGTCTCAGTTTTTTTTATAACGGCGCCAACCAGGACGACGACCGCATTTACTTAATGGCCGAAGGCGCTATTAACGACATAAGGTCATCCACTAAAGAGACGCTGGCGCTTTTTAAGTTAGGCCAGCAGCTATACGTGGATGGTAACGTTAAAGATGCCTATACATTTATGCAGCAGGCAATGAATGACGCCGATTTTTATGGCGCCAGGTTGCGTAAAATGAAAATAGCCGCCGTATTACCGATCGTAGCTTCGCGTGAAATACTGGTAACAGAGAATGAGAAAAATAAGTTCCTGAAATACTTATTATATATCGGGGTAATAGCGGTATTGATCTCACTGGGGCTGTTCGTGGTGTTTATTCAACTAAAAAGAGTAAAGGAAAAAGAACGAATAATTGAGGAAAAGAACATATTGCTCGAAAAGATAAATGAGAAGCTGACCGAGGATACACGTATTAAAGAAGAATACATCGGTTATTTTTTTAGTATGATATCCGGGTATATCCTGAAGCTTGAAAAGCTCAAGAGAAATGTGGAGCGAAAGCTATCGATCAAAAAATATGAAGATATATCTGTAACTGTTAACGAAATAAACATCAAGAAGGAAAGGGAAACACTTTTTTATACATTCGACCACGTGTTTCTAAAAATATTTCCTAATTTCATCAGTACATTTAACTCGCTGTTAAAAAAGGAGGACCAGGTTTGGCCCAAAGATCACGAGGTATTAAATACCGACTTGCGCATTTTTGCACTTATGCGGTTGGGCATAAATGATAACGAAACAATTGCCAACATACTGGAGTATTCGGTCAATACGATATATGTTTATAAGATGCGGATCAAGGCCAAGGCGCTGGTGCCGAGCGATCAGTTTGATCAAAAGATCATGTCCATAAAGGCGGTAGATGTGCTTAACAAATCATGATAAATGTATCACCAGCTATGAAAGGTTTGATTCAAACAAATTATGTAAAGCCTGAGTTATTGAATTTGGCATGTTAAATTAATACCTTAAAAGGTTAAATTAAGTTTATATTTTTTGATAGTCTTATATTTATAACCAATTTATTATCAATTATATAATTTTTAAAATGCATCATTTTTCTTATATTCTGGGTAAACAAATAGGTATTGATGTAACGAGTTTATTACTTTGTTTAAGCGCAGTGTGCAAAAAGGTCTCTTCGGCCGGTGTTGTCGGGCTTAATAACCAATTAACCAATAAATAATATTTTTACTAAAAGTCTAAGCGGAATTCGGTAGTCGGGATTTCGTGAATTTGCAGGCGGGAGTTGTCGGGAACGTTTACGGTGGCAATGTCTTTTTATTGAACTGAATTTTAATTACAATAAAAAAAAGATATGTTTATGATAAATCCTGATAGGAATACTCCCCCTTAGCCATGCAGTTTCTTTGAGGATATAAGGCAATATCCTCATTTGTCAATTTGAAATCAACCAATTAGTAATTAATAAACCGCTCAACCCAAATTTTATGCATCTTAAAAATTTACTCAAAGTAAGTTGCTTTATCCTGCTATCCTTCTTCGCGCTCCAGGCTGCGGCCCAGAACGTAAGCGTGACAGGTAAAGTAACCGACGCAAAAGATGGATCACCGCTTCCGGGCGTTTCTATCTTAGGAAAAGGCACATCGATCGGAACAGTTACCGACGGAAACGGTGGCTTCAAGTTATCCGTGCCTTCATCGGTAAAAACACTTGTGGTAACCTATATCGGGTACGACAAGCAGGAAGTAGCCATAACAGGCGCTCCGTTGAACATTGCCCTTAACCCTTCATCAACAGCGTTAGGTGAAGTAACTGTAGTAAGTATCGGTTACGGTACCACGCGCAAAAAAGATTTGACCGGCGCAGTTGAAAATCTTTCATCGAAGAACTTCAACCAGGGTGCTATCGTTAACCCCGTCGACCAGTTGGCTGGTAAAGTAGCCGGTTTGGTGATTACCCAGCCGGGTGGCGACCCCAACCAGACTGCTTCGATTCGCTTGCGTGGACAGTCGTCCCTGTCAGGCGGAACTTCACCGTTATTTGTCGTAGACGGTGTTGTTTTGGATGATCCACGTCAATTCCAGGACATTCCACCAGACGACATCGCAAGCTACGACGTATTAAAGGACGCGTCGGCTGCAGCCATCTATGGTTCTCGTGGTATAAACGGCGTTATTATAGTGACTACGAAGAAAGGGTCTGCCGGAAAAACTGTAGTAAGCTATGATGGTCTCGTTGGCGCTGAAAACCAAACCAAATTTTATGACTTGCTTTCGCCGAGTGAATACCGCAGCACCATCCAGAGCTTGTATCCTTCTGCGTTGACTACGGTTGACAAAGGAGGTAATACCGACTGGCAAAGGGCTATCGTTCGCACAGCATATAGTCAAAGACATACAATATCCATGTCAGGCGGTAATAATAACTCGAGTTTTATCGCTTCGGCAAACTATTCGAACCAGGACGGTATCGTGCTGAATACTGGCAAAGAACAATTAGGCTTACGCCTTAATGGCGACGCCAAAGCGCTTGATGGTAAATTGGCAGTTCATGCCGGTATTCAAAATGTTAGCACCACAAGCAAGTTAGTCGACTACGGTGTTTTTAGCTATATGTATAACTCTCCGCCGACATACCCGATCAGGAATCCTGATGGTTCTTTTTATGTTTACAGCGATTTTAACCAGGCTAACCCGGTCGAGCACATCGACGCTGATTACGCCAGGCAGTATGACTACTTGACGCTTATCAACGGTTCAGCCGATTATAGCATTATCGATGCATTAAAAATCGGTGTACTGGGCGTGCTTACGCGCGACAATACGCAAACGCACATCTTCCTGCCCAGCCTCGAAGGCAGTGTTAACCAGGCCGGCGATGCACAGCAAAACGTCAACTCGTATAAGGGCAACATTCACCTGACGTACGATAAGACATTTGGCAAAAGTACATTTAATGCTTTCCTGGGTTATGAGTATAACGATTACCTGACCAATAGCTTCGTGGCAAAAGGCCAGCAATATATCACGCCGCAAAATTTAGATAATAACCTCGGCTCAGGAAACTCGCTATTCAATTCGATCGGATCTTATGCAGACGAATATGAACTGATCTCGTATATCGCCCGTGTATCGTATAACTATGACAACCGGTTGTATTTCACCGGCACCATGCGTAATGATGGTTCATCAAAGGTGGGAGTAAATGATCAGCGCCAGTGGTTCCCGTCGGTAAGCGTTGCCTGGCGCTTTAAGAAAGACCTGTTAGCTAATGTGGACTGGATCGATGACATGAAATTGAGAGCCGGCTATGGTGTAACGGGCGACGAGGATGCTATTAGTCCATATACAACGCTTGGATTGGTCGGACCCGGAAACGCATATTTCGATGCCTCCACCGGCTATTATCCAGTATCGTATAGCCCTACTCAGAATCCAAACCCGAATCTGAAATGGGAAACCAAGCACGGCCGAAACATAGGTTTAGACTTCTCGTTATTCAACAGCCGTTTATCGGGTGAGATCAACTACTTTAACGACAAAACTACGAACCTGCTTTTCACCTATGGTGTGCCTACGCCGCCGTTTTTCAGCAATCAGATGTTGGCTAACGTAGGCTCGATGACCAATAAGGGTATAGAAATTGCCCTGACTGCGCAGATAGTTAACAAAGACAAATTCAGGTGGAGTGCAAGCGGCCAGTTGAGTACGGTGAATACCAAGATCAACAGCTTGAACGGCACCTTATTCTATGGTGGTAAGACCTATGCGCTGGTTTCAAGCCAGATACCTGTCGGTTATGCCCAGGGACGTGGTTTAAGCTCGAACCCGATCACGTTCCTCAAGCCGGGTTACAGCCCTTATGTATTCTATCTGCCACATTATACAGGCACCGATGCCCAGGGCAATCAAACGTTTGACGGTCAGACGCTTGCGCAAAACCCAACCCCTGCAGGCCATTATATCGATCCGGCGCCGAAATTCAATTATGGTTTAACGAATAATTTGGATTACGGTAACTGGAGCCTTAACTTTGCTTTGAGAGGCGTATACGGTCAGAAGGTATTTAACAATACCCTGCTCGACGTAGAAACCGTAACGCGTTTACCCGGGAACAACGTGACCAAAGAAGCGCTTACCAACGGTATAAAAGATGCTCCTGTTGCTTCAGACCTGTGGCTGGAAGGTGCCTCATTCCTGCGCTTAGACAATGCTACCCTCAGCTATTCTTTCAAAAATGTAAGCTTTGCCAATACGTTACGGGTTTTCGTTTCGGGTAATAACTTATTCGTTATAACCAAGTACAGAGGTCTCGACCCTGAAATTAAAAC
>JAFDZK010000191.1 GCA_018267005.1 Bacteroidota bacterium | reverse complement strand
AATCATAGTTCAGACAGTTGCGTGAAGGATAGCAGCGGATACCGGCCCGTGGCTAATGCCCGCGCAGTATGAGCGGATAGCCTGACCCGAGCGCAGCGAGGAGCACGCCCTTATTCAGAATCAAGATTCCAGAACCAAGAGTCAATACAAAGACCAAAAAAAAATCTTGGCTCTTGATTCCTGGCTCTTGGCTCTTGGCAATAAACAAATGTTAACTTATTAAAAAAATTTAAAAAGTACTTGCACTTTTCATTTCTTCCGTTTAGATTTGTATTAACTTAATAAACAGTTATGTCGGTTTGTTAAGTCGTCCATACCTAAGAATGTTCGCTAACAGCATAAAAATACTCCTTATTGTTTCACCCGTCGTGTGGAATAATTTGATAGTTAAATTGGTTTGATTGAATCCTCGCAATTGCGGGGATTTTTTTTGAACTTTACTTGGGGAGGTGAATGGTGAATAGTGAATAGTGAAGGGTGAAGGGTGAATGGTGAATAGTGAATAGTGAATAGTGAATGGTGAAGGGTGAATAGTGAAGGGTGAAGGGTGAATATCAATTAAAAAATTCACTATTGACCATTGACCATTGACACATAGATCAGCTAATAATATACCTAAAATACGCCAATGGCAAGATTAAACCTACTAGAAGAAACCCGGTACGAAAAACTGCCGGTAACCGTTTACCCCAACCAAAAAGTGGCATCCGCTGCCGTGGCGCGGCGCATTGCCGACCTGGTGCGCGAAAAGAGCGACAAAGGCGAACAGGCCGTGCTGGGCCTGGCCACGGGCGTAACCCCCATCGGCGTGTATGCCGAGCTGGTGCGCATGCACCGCGAAGAGGGCCTGAGCTTTAAAAACGTCATCACTTTTAACCTGGACGAGTACTACCCGATGAAGCCGAAGGCCGTGCAGAGCTACGTGACCTTTATGAACGAGAACCTGTTCGACCACATCGATATCGAGCGGGCCAACATCCACATTCCCGACGGCACGCTGAAACAGGACGACATACCCGCTTTTTGTTTGGAATACGAACGCCAGATAAACGCGCTGGGCGGCATCGACTTGCAGATACTCGGTATCGGCCGTACCGGTCACATCGGCTTTAACGAGCCCGGTTCGGCGCCCAACTCGGGCACGCGTTTGGTTACTTTGGACGACCTGACCCGCAGCGACGCCTCGCGCGACTTCGGCGGCAAATCCAACGTGCCCACCAAAGCCATAACCATGGGCGTCGGCACCATATTTAAGGCCCGCGAGATCATCCTGATGGCCTGGAGCGCCAAGAAAGCGCCGATCATCAAAAAAGCGGTGGAGGGCGAAATTTCGGGCGACGTTCCGGCCACCTTCCTGCAGCTTTCGCCGCACGTGGAGTTCGTGCTGGACGAGGACGCCGCTTCCGAGCTGACCCGTTTCGGCACGCCGTGGCTGGTAAAAGACTGCGACTGGACCAACGGCCTGAAGAAAAAAGCGGTCATTTGGCTGGCCGAAACTTTGGCCAAGCCGATCCTGAAACTGACGGAAGAGGATTACAACACCCACGGCATGGCGCAATTAGCCACCGAGCAGGGGCCGGTGTACGACATTAACATCGATATTTTTAACCAGATACAGCATACCATTACCGGCTGGCCGGGCGGCAAGCCCAATGCCGACGACAGCCAGCGGCCCGAACGCGCCATGCCAGCGCAGAAACGCTCGATCATCTTTTCACCGCACCCCGACGACGACGTGATATCGATGGGCGGAACGTTCATCCGCCTGGTGGACCAGGGGCATGATGTGCACGTGGCTTACCAGACCAGCGGCAACACGGCAGTTTGGGACGACGACGTGCTGCGCTTCGTGGAGTTCGCCATCGACTTTAACCAGAGCATCGGCGACGACAACAGCCACCTGAAAAAGGTGTATGACGATATGCGGGCCTTCCTGGAGCAGAAGCAGCCCAACCAGATAGACAGCCAGGAGATACGCGATGTAAAAGGCTTCATCCGCAAAACGGAGGCCATTGCCGGCGCGCGCTACGCGGGTTTGCCCGACGACCATATTCACTTCCAGGCGCTGCCCTTTTACGAAACGGGCAAGACGCAGAAGAACTCCGTCGGCCAGATCGACATCGACCTGACCAAGGAGCTTTTACAGAAAGTGAAACCGCACCAGGTTTTCGTGGCGGGCGACTTTGCCGACCCGCACGGAACGCACTTAGTATGCTTCAACATCGTCATATCGGCATTGCGCCAGTTGCGCGACGCGGGCGAAAGCTGGGTGAAGGACTGCTGGGTGTGGATGTACCGCGGCGCGTGGAAGGAGTTCGAAACCTGGGAGATCGAGATGGCCGTGCCCCTCTCTCCGCAGGAAGTGCTGCGCAAACGCAACGCCATATTCAAACACCAGAGCCAGAAGGACCGGGCCGTTTTCCCGGGCGACGACGCACGCGAGTTTTGGGTGCGCGCCGAAGACCGCAACCGCGAAACCGCGCAGGCGTACGACAGGCTCGGATTGGCAGAGTATCAAGCTATGGAAGCTTTTGTGAGGTATCATTATTAAAGGTTGGACGTTTTACGTCAGACGTTATACGTTTTTGAGGCGCGAAATTTCGCGCCTTTTTTTGTTTTGTCATCCTGAGCGCAGCGAAGGATCTATCCCGGGATTATTATTTGAACACGATTTGCAGGATTAGCAGATAACTATGATGTCTGGCGCGGGCAAAACGTTTCGCCTTTAACCTTTCAGCTTTCGTGTCACTTTATCCTATACCCCACGTTCAGCCCCAGGCTGTTGTTATAGGCCTTATCTACCGGGTCGCCGATGTTGCGCAGGCCCAGGTCGAAATTGAGGCCGACGCTTACCTTGGGACATACCATATATTGCGCCTTAAACTGCAGGCCGTAATCCATGCGCGGAATATCGGCATTGCTGCCGAACTTGAGGCTGCCCGACATGGTTTGCCCCTGGAACGACGAGCTGTAATGCGCAAATAAACCCGCAGCGGCGTAAGGGCCTGCGCCGAAAGTCAGCGTGTTGCCACCGTTCACCTTCATGTTGTAGTTGATCAGCACCGGCAGCTCCAGGTAATAC
Source organism: Bacteroidota bacterium (assembly GCA_018267005.1). GTDB lineage: Bacteria > Bacteroidota > Bacteroidia > Sphingobacteriales > Sphingobacteriaceae > Mucilaginibacter. The sequence continues at coordinate 5,723 of JAFDZK010000191.1, read as the reverse complement.
AGGTGGTCGGTTTCCGAGTCACCTCCGCCGGCATCGGTTTTATTGCCCTTGCCGACAAATTCAAGCTCTTCCGAAAGCGACCAGTAGTTTGGCGGCGGGGCTACGGGGCGAGGGCGCATAAAACTGTAATTGCCCGTCCGCTGCCCGTCTGATGGGCCGCCGGCGGGGTTTTCGCCAAGCGGGTCGGGCTGGTCGAATTCTTTGTGCTGCCCGCCGGAATTAAAGGCCATGCCGGTCTGAAAGTCCTCAACCATTAAATAGCCCACGTTACCGCCTACCGCAAAACCGTTAGTGACCGGCGAAGGCCCGCTGGAACGGTTTTTACTGGCGTCGATAGATCCTTCGGCCGATTCATGCATCTCTCTCATAACGCAGTCGGAAAATAACAGCGCGAGCGAAACAAGCGCGATAAAACTAAATAGTCTATTTTTTTTCATAATGATGGATTTAGCGAACCTGATAGTAACAGCCGAACAGGAGATTCGGCCGGTTTAGATAGATTACGCAGATGGTTGAACATCTGCCAATTATGAATTAAAGTTAAGCGCTGGATTTGAGATTTGCAAGAGGGAGGTTGGACGTTTTACGTGGGACGTTACACGAATAATTGATAAGACACACGCCACAAACGTGCGCCAGCCCTGGGCTTCTGGCCGCAGTCGGTACAGGTGTATTTGATAGATTTGGGCGTTGATGAAAGATAACAAAATGGCCAAAGCAAAGTTCGTCAACCACAAGCGAGGACGCTTGCGGAACAGGGGGGTCTTACTTTAGACATATACACGGTGATAGTTGACTGCCATCGTTCCTATAGGTAGCCATTTGCCTCTCGGTAAGGGATTTACTATTTGTAACAGATGGAAAAATAGATAATATGAATTGAAAAATAAAAATATTATGATTCCCCTTATATTTATGCTCTTATAAACCGTTATCAGCAAATGGACAACATTCTTGAATTAAAGACCATCGATAGTTTGCGTGAGTTTGATTTTTTCATACCATCATATCAAAGGGGTTATAGATGGAGTAGCATTGAAGTGCTAGATCTTTTAAACGATATTTCAGATTTTAAACCTCGGCCAGTTGGCGATACGGACGAAAAAACTTGGTATTGCTTGCAACCTATTGTTGTAAAATTGAAAGAGGATTGTCTTTATGAAGTAATAGACGGTCAGCAAAGATTAACCACAATTTATTTGATTTTGCATTATATAAATCAAAGATATACAGAGGAAAATCGCCAAAAACTTTTTGAATTGCATTATGAGACACGCTTAGGTTCCAGCAACTTTCTCAAAAACTTAAAAAAAGACATTAGCAGCGACGATAATATTGACTTCTATTATATCTCCGAAGCATATAAGGCTATTAATTCTTGGTTTGATAAGCCTGGGTTTAACAGAACTGACTTTGAATCCAAATTTAATTTTTATTCAAAAGTGATTTGGTATGAAAGTTTTGAGATCGATCCTATTGCCATCTTCACTCGTATTAATATTGGAAAAATACCATTAACTAATGCTGAATTAATTAAGGCACTTTTTTTAAATAGTTCGAACTTTGAGAAGAACAAAGATCGCATACGCCTAAGACAACTTGAAATTTCTACCGAGTGGGATACAATTGAACACGCCTTACAGAATGACAAGTTTTGGTACTTTATAAATGGGAAGAAACCGTCAACGAACAGAATCGAGTTCATTTTTGACCTAATGAATGATGAAAGGGATAAGGCAGATAATTATTCGACGTTCAGGTTCTTTAATAGAAAATTTCAGAATAAAACATTTCAAGTCATAGAGAACAACTGGACAGAAATAAAGCAATATTTCCAAAGGTTTAATGAATGGTTCAATGAGCGAGAACTATATCATAAAATAGGATACCTTATCGTCACTGACAGTTTGTCTATCCGAGAATTATATCGCGAGTCTAAGAATAAAAGTAAGACGGAATTTAGAAATTACCTAAACGAGCAAATTAAAAACAACTTAAAAGGTGTTTCATTAGAGAATGTCACTTATGGCGACAAAAATGTCCGTAGTATTTTGTTATTATATAACATTTTGACAATGTTAAATAACCCTAAAGACAATTCTTACTTTCCCTTCGACATTTTTAAAAATGAAAAATGGGACATCGAACATATCACCTCTGTAAAAGATGCTATTCCAGACGAAAAAATTAAATGGTTAGCTGATGCAAAAGTATTCATCGATACTACTCAAGAAGACGGGATTAAATTGAAAGATAGGGCTGAACAATGTGATTGCGATGATGAGACACAGTTTAATGAGTTATTTAATGATATAGTCTCGCATTTTAATTCCAATTTAAAAGATGAAGATATTAATGATATATCAAACTTGGCACTTTTGGATTCGGAAACCAATAGAGGCTATAAAACGCAGTGTTCCCTTTAAAAAGGAAAATAATAATAAGCCGAGAAAAAAACGGGACGTTTATTCCCTTATGTACTAAAAACGTATTCTTGAAATATTTTAGTGATTATCCTCCTAAAATTTCGTTCTGGACGCAAGAAGACAGAGATAATTATTATAAAGATTTAGAAAAGGTTTTGAAAAATTTCGTGAATTAAACATATCACAATGAACGAAAATAAGTACAAAGGCAAAACATTAGATTTTTGGCAATTATTGAAAGATCAACGTGTTGAGATTCCTATTATCCAACGGGATTATGCACAAGGCCGAGAGGATAAGCGAGAAATCAGAGATAACTTCCTGAACGCACTTTATGATAGCCTGGAAACAGAAAGCCCAATTAGGCTTGATTTTATTTATGGCAGTAAGGAAGACGGTGCTTTTCAGCCCCTCGATGGACAACAACGCCTTACGACATTGTTTTTGCTTCATTGGTATGCTTTTAAGAAAGAGACCTTTACCGATAACGAAAAGCTTGAACGATTAAAAAAATTTAGTTATGAGACCCGGATAAGTTCGCGAGATTTCTGTAAAGCAATCGTTGAAAACGATATAAATGTTGAGGCTAATGCTAAGCTGAGCGACCAAATTATCGACTCCTCGTGGTTTTTTCTTTCTTGGAAAAATGACCCAACGATTGACGCTATGTTGAGAACAATAGACGACATTCACACGAAGTTTTTTCAAGTTAGCAATCTTTCAGAGAAGCTTTCGGGCAGCCATAGTTTAATAAGCTTTTATCACGTTGAACTTGAAGACATCGGTTTAACAGATGATCTATATATAAAAATGAATGCGCGCGGAAAGCTGCTTTCACCATATGAAAACTTCAAAGCGAGTTTTCAAAAATTAATTAATGACAATCAGTGGGAATTATTAAAGCCATTCACAGAAACGTTTGCTTGTAAAATCGATACGATTTGGACAGATTTATTTTGGCAGCATCGTAAAGAAAATACAATTGATGAGGCTTTTATGAGATTTATTTCGGGTGTCGCAATGATCCGACAGTCATTAGAACGATTTGATGAAAGGATAGCCACTATTTCGAAATATCAGGAAAATCCGAATAGCGTAAGACCAGACTCTTTTTCACAGCAAGGATTTAAATATTTAGCTGATTGTTTTGACTTATATAAGAAAATTTTTGATGACGAAATAGATATCAGTTTAAATTTCCCATTATGGCAACATCAACCTAATGGAAATTTATTTGCTGCCTTGGTTTACGAAGACAATCTTTCGTCAACCCTTCAAAGAAACAGTGCTTCTTATTCGCAAAAAGTGCTGTTTTACGCTCAAACAGAATATTTACTTAAAGCACCTGTCTTTCATAGGGAAAATTTCTTAGATTGGATGAGAGTTATTCGCAATATTGTCTGCCGAGGTGATATTGCAAAATCTGGGGACAGACCAGCTATAATCAGAAGCCCCCAAGCGTTTGATGGTGTTGTTAATTTGATAAATGAGCTTTCGGATGGATGTGAGAACATCTATCAATTTTTATCGGAAAAGGAATCATTCAAGTCAGCATTTGCTCGTGAGCAAATTGAAGAAGAAAAAGTTAAGGCCAAAATCATTATTGCAAATTCGCTAAATAAGACCACTATTTTTGAAGCAGAAGATACTAACCTCCTTCAAGGTCGAATCGATTTTGCATTGTTTTGTATTGATTACGATAAGAATCCAATAAATTTTGACGATAAATATTTGAGAAAGATAAATCGAGTTATTAAAGATTACTTCGACGGTAACGATATAACCGACGATTTACGACGAGCAATGTTAACAATTGAAGTAAACGGGAATTACAAATTTTACGAATATTGGTGGTCATTTTGGAATGTTGTAAGTGCGCAGAAACGCTGCTTATTTGATAAATACCGGGAGTTAGAGTACTACATTTATGGCAATTATAAATATCGAGATGAATATAAAAATTATTTTAAAAAGTTATTAATTAAGTTAATTAGTACTGATTTAAAAGACGTTGCGATATCTTTTCAACCTCCACCAAATATGCCCAACTGGAAAATTAGGTTGATTAAAGAAACCCATCTTTTAACCCACAAATGTAAGTCCCATTATATTGCAATTCCAGAAGATGAATCTTGCTGTTATCTCTTAAAGAGTTTGCGGCCGCGCGATTTAGATGGCTGTGAAAAAATTGAATAGGTAAGAATTCTAGTTATAGCCCAAGATTAACCCGCGCTGGTGTAAGTCTTCCACAGGTTTAAGCCGTTAAGAGCCAATCGGAAAGTCTTGTTCGCCCCCATGCTCCCGCGAGCGTCCTCGCTTGTGGTCCGGATGCAACGTCGCGAACTATTTATCACTGATTATGATTCACAACAGGATTTTGGTTCCCTATCGAAACTGACGGCAGGCGGTCTGCCTAAATGCCACAAGCGGGGACGCTTGCGGCAGCGCAAAAGAAGCAAAACCGTAAACAGCTATTCAATCCTGCTTTGTCCAGATCAGTTTGCCGGTATCATAGCCAAGTGACCTTGCTTTCGCCAGGTAATCGTTCTTAACCGCCTCCGGGATCGTCTTTTCCCGTGAAAGGATCCAAAGGTAATTAAGGTCATTACCGGCTACCAGGGCATACCGGTACCGGTCGTCCAGCGCGATCACATTATAGCCGCCGTAAAACGGACCGAAAAAAGATACCTTCAGCCGGGCGACATCTTCATTCTCCACAAACTTTGCTTTACCGATGCTTTCTTTCCAGCGCTTGTTCGCATCGTCGTAACCGCGGTTTTGAACCCGTATAACGCCGGGAGCGTTTATGGAATAATTAGCCGTAATATGGCTCAAACCTCTTTCAAATTTGAAATCGAAGCGGGCGATCTCGTACCAGGTACCCAGGTACTTTCCCTTTTGAAACGGATGTACCGCTACCGCACCTTTCGGTATCGACACGCATGCGAAAAAGCTAAACATAACAAAAAGCATTACTGCCGTTAAATGGATCAAATATTTCTGTTTCATAAATAACCCGGTAAATATACCAGCCTCTTTGATCATAATACGTGATGCATGTCATTATCAGGGAGCCGGGATAAGCTTTTTAAGTTTGCACAGTACTGTGCCTGCCGGTTTAAGTTTTCCGCAGGGCGGTAAATGGAATTGATTCAACGAAAAAACTAACTTCACTAAAAACCCCCATGGACAGCATCCGTGTTTACCACATCTCGTTCGCCGGGGTTACCCGCACCGTTAACAAAGCTGAAAGGAAGGGCGTGTGTTGGTCCATAGTCCATGGTCGATGGTCCATAG
>JAFDZK010000190.1 GCA_018267005.1 Bacteroidota bacterium | reverse complement strand
AAAATCTGCTGATTTCAGGTGCCCGTCGCGTTGTGCCTGGTTGGTATCGATGCTGTTTACATCCACGCTGAAATTGATCTTAGCATTGCTAAAATCATCGCCTTCCGTTTCCACGGTCCCTTCAAAATTCTGAAAAGAACCGGTTACGGTTGATATCACCAGGTGTTTTACCTTGAACTGTACTTCTGAGTGCATGGGGTCGATGGCCCATTTTGTTACTGCTTGAGTTTCCATAGCTTTTATGATTGTTTCTTTGTAAATCTTATACAAATGTAAAAATTATATGTTTAAACATGTATTATGAAAATGATAAGATTACATTTTGTCGACAATCCTTATAGACTTTAACCTTCCGAACGCTGTATTGTTCTTGAAAAGAATAAAAAAAGCCCTCTGTGAGGGCTCTGCTGAATATTTTTGATTTGCGGGATTATAAGGCCAATACCTCTTTTACGCGTTCGGCGGCTTCCTTAAGCAGGATAGCCGAGTAAACTTTAAGGCCCGAGTGATCTATCAGTTCTTTTGCTTCTTCGGCGTTGGTGCCTTGTAGGCGCACAATGATCGGAACCTGGATGTCACCTAATTCCTTGTAGGCGTCGATCACGCCCTGTGCCACACGGTCGCAGCGAACGATGCCGCCGAAAATATTGATGAGGATCGCTTTTACGTTAGGGTCCTTCAGGATAATGTTGAACGCGGCTTTCACTGTTTCGGCATTGGCCGTACCGCCCACATCCAGGAAGTTGGCCGGCTCTCCGCCAGCCAATTTAATAATATCCATCGTCGCCATAGCCAAACCGGCGCCGTTAACCATACAGCCCACGTTACCGTCGAGCTTAACATAGTTCAGGTTTGATTTGCTGGCTTCAACTTCGGTCGGGTCTTCCTCGTTCAGGTCGCGCAGCGCGGCAAAATCCGGGTGACGGAAAAGCCCGTTATCATCAAGATTTACCTTAGCGTCAACCGCTAATATCTTGTTATCCGAAGTTTTGAGAACAGGGTTGATCTCGAACAACGACGAATCCGTGGCGTCGTATGCTTTGTAAAGAGCGGTTACGAACTTAACCATATCCTTGAACGCATCCCCCGATAAACCCAGGTTAAAAGCAATCTTGCGTCCCTGGAACGGCTGGAGGCCAACTTTCGGATCGATCTCTTCTTTAAATATCAAATGTGGCGTAGTTGCCGCCACATGCTCGATGTCCATACCGCCTTCAGTTGAATACATGACGATATTGCGGCCTTTGGCGCGATCAAGCAGCACACTGATATAAAATTCTTTGGTTTCGCTTTCGCCCGGATAGTAGACGTCCTGCGCGACAAGTACTTTATGTACTTTTTTTCCTTCGGGACCGGTTTGCGGGGTTATTAGCTGCATACCCAGAATAGCGCCTGCCTTTTCACGAACTTCGTCCAGGTTTTTAGCCAGCTTTACACCGCCGCCCTTACCGCGACCTCCGGCATGTATCTGTGCCTTTACAACCACCCAGCTCGAATTAAGGTCTTCTTTTAATTTTTCGGCGGCTGATACGGCCTGTTCAACGGTTTCGGCAACAATGCCTTCCTGAACGCGTACGCCGAAGCTTTTGAGGATAGCTTTGCCCTGGTATTCGTGAATGTTCATATCGGATGTAGAATTTGCGCCAAAGCTATGATTTTTGTTGTAATGTTGTAACGTTGTTAAGTTGAAATGTTGTCAAATAGTTCAGATTATTAAATAAATGAGTAAGATTGAAAAATTTGCGGAAACGGAAACAAAAAGCTTGTCTATTACCTAAAAAAGTTTGAAGCTGATAAAAACAAAAATAACTTTACAACCTTCCAACTTTGCAACTTTTTAACAACAGAATGCTCAAAGCGCAAGGCATCTATAAATCATACGGGAATCTTCAGATATTAAAAGGCGTCGACCTGGAAGTTAAGAAGGGCGAGATCGTAAGCATAGTTGGCGCGTCGGGCGCTGGAAAAAGCACTTTCTTGAATATACTCGGAACGCTCGATAAAGCCGACTCGGGCAAGGTGATCATCGGCAACACCGATACAAGCAACCTGAGCAATACGGAATTGAGCATATTCCGAAATCACAAGATCGGGTTTGTTTTCCAGTTTCACCATCTGCTGGCCGAATTTAATGCAATCGAAAATGTTTGCATCCCCGCCCTCATCGCCGGCGAAAGCCGTTCTTCAGCGGAAAAGAAAGCGGGTAAGCTCCTCGACAGGCTTGGCTTGAGCGGTCGTGTGACGCACAAGCCGAGCCAATTATCGGGTGGCGAGCAGCAACGGGTGGCCGTTGCACGTGCGCTGGTAAACAAACCCGCGTTGGTCTTTGCCGACGAACCTTCCGGCAATCTCGATTCGACCAACGCCAATGAATTGCATCACTTATTTAAGGAACTGAGGGACGAATTTGAACAGACATTCGTCATTGTGACGCATAATGAACACCTGGCCGACCTGGCCGACAGGCGTGTGTTGATGAAGGACGGTTTGATCGTACAGTAAAATTCAATGTATACTTTGATCACTGCCGCAACTTCCGCCGGAGCATATCAGCTAAAAAGCAAGATTGGCGGGGAAAATATATTGCTGGGAGATTATGCTGAATTGCCTGAAATATTGGTCAGCTCGCATAACATGATACGTTTGCCGGATCCTTCCGACGCAAGCTATGTCCATAAAATGCTCGCCTTGTGCCTCGACCGTAATATTACTGCCTTATATGCTTTGCGTGATGCGGAAAACAAACTCCTGATGGAGTCAAAACAATTGTTTTCGGAGTATGGCATTCATATTTTTGCCTTGTAATGTTGAGATATAAAGATTTCGACCCCCGGAAAAGCGCTTTTATATTTGAACTGGACGATGTGCTTTACCCTGAGAAAGACTACCTGTACCAGGTTTACTATCTTTTTGCGGCCCTGCTGGAATATGCGGTGGCAATCGATGCCTCTGAAGCAACGGCGCACATGGTAAATACGTATCTGTCAGAAGGTAAGGATAGAGTTTTTGATAATCTTAAGGAAAAATTTAACTTTGAGGAAAAATACAGGTACAATTTCGAGCTTTTAAGCAACACGGCCAGGTTGCCCCTGAAGTTATTGCTTTATGAGGAAATGCTCAGGTTGCTGCAGGAGATCGTTGTGGACAGGAAGAGGATATTTATCGTAACGAACGGAAATCCGGGGAAACAGCTTAACAAGATCAAACAAACCGATTGGAACGGCTTGGAGCCATACCTGACCTGTTATTTTGCCGATGAGATAGTGCCGAAACCGGCTACTGATGCAATAGAACACCTGATGAAAGACCACGACCTGAAACGAAGGGACATTATAATGATCGGAAAATCGGAAGCAGATGAACTGTGCGCTGAAGCGTTGGGGGTGGATTTTGTAAAGCCGCCGGCATTTTGAAGTATCAAACTATAACATATTGACGTATATTTCGTTAAACTAGTCCGTTAGGCATACCATTCAAAAAACTTAACATGAAAAAAATATTTTACGCTCTTTTTGTTCTTTCCGTGTTTGCCGTCTCGGCTTGTCATAAGGACAAAAAAATTAACCCCAATCCCGGCGATACGACCACAACTGAAACTGCTCTGCAAAAAATTCAGGATTCAGTTTACATGTACGCGAAAGAGGATAATCTGTGGTATAATCAGTTGCCTGCAACGCTTTCAGATTTTAATCCGCATCGATTTACCGATCCGGATGATAAAACTGCTTTGGATAAAGAAGTCAACGCATTGTCGCAATATGCAATAAATCCTGCTACTGGAAAGCCCTACGAATATTATAAATATAGCCCGGGTGAAGCAAAGTACTCGTTTATCGACAATGGCGCCGTTTCATCAGAATTAAACGGCGTGCGTGGTGATTTTGGTTTTGATGTAGGTTACCAGGCTGTTAATGATCTGCGCGTCGCTTACGTTTATCCGGGTTCGCCAGCTGATATTGCGGGCCTAAAGCGGGGTTACAGGATAACCAGTATTAATTCGAGCAGCAGCCTGGCGTATGACGGCGGTGCAAATGTAAATTTTATTGTCAACGCCATACATTACAGTAATACCATATCGCTCACTGCCTTAAGGCCTGATGGAAGCACCCTAACCGCTAACAACATCAGTACTTCCAACTACACCGTAAACCCGGTATTGAAGGATTCGGTTTACGATGCTGGCAACGGCCATATTTTGGGCTATATCGTATTCAATAGCTTTACCTCGGATGCCAACGCCGATCCGCAGCTTAATGCAGTATTCGCCAAATTTGCTAACGCGGGAGTGACCGACGTTGCCGTCGACCTGCGCTATAATGGCGGCGGTTATGTTTCGACGGCGGAATATATCGACAACCTGCTGGTTCCGGCTGCCAAGTCTGGCGGTTTAATGTACAATACGTATTACAATGCCAACCTGCAGGCGGATAAGGACCCGCTGCTTTCCAAACTGTATTATATTCCTGCGGGATCATTTACTGTTCAGAACAACGCAGTTAATTTTAATAAGATCGGCAGCCTGAATGCCAGCCGCGTGTTTTTTATCATGACCGGCAATACTGCTTCTGCAAGCGAGCTGACCGTCAATAACCTGCGCCCGCAAATGGATGTGCAGTTTGTTGGCGATACCAGCTATGGTAAGCCTGTAGGTTTTTTTGCGCTCAATATCGGCAAATACCAATATTATACGCCGGAATTTTCAACGCTCAATTCAGCCGGGCAGGGTGGTTATTACAATGGTTTTGCCCCGGGCACGGCCAGTTACCCAGGTGTGCAAGACTATGACGATTATTCTAAAGACTGGGGCGACCTTAGCGAAGGTTTGCTGGCGCATGTATGGAACTACCTGAAAACGGGCAGTTACAGCGTACAAGGGCCGGTGATACAGAGTTTGCAGGCACAAAGGGCTAATTTTTCGATCTATAAGCAAAAGGCCGCTGCTTTAAAGCTTAACCCAAAGAAGTTTAGGGGCATGGTATACAACCGCAGGCTGATTGTGCCAAGACGATAGAACAAGTGATTAATCACCATAAAATGGGCAGGATGCGGATAGCTTTCTGCCTTTTTTATTAGTCGACAAATTCGCGCAGGTCGACGGGGACTACCCTCGACACGCCTTGTTCGACCATAGTTACGCCATAGATCACATCCGTGCTGGCAATAGTTCGCTTATTGTGTGATACGATAATGAATTGCGATTGTGCCGAAAATTCCCGGATGATATTGTTGAACTTGTCTATGTTGGTGTCGTCGAGCGGGGCATCCACCTCATCGAAAATACAGAAAGGGGCAGGTTTAAGCAGGTAGAGCGCAAACAATATAGCAGTGGCAGTAAGGGTTTTTTCACCTCCCGAAAGCTGGTTAATGGATAACGGCCGTTTTCCTTTTGGCCGGGCAATGATGTCGATATCCGACTCAAGCGGGTTTTCGGGTTCGGTTAAAATCAGGTCGCATGAATCTTCAGCGTTGAACAACGAACGAAATACCTTGATAAAGTTCTCGCGTACCGCATTAAAGGCATCCATGAACTTTTCCCGGGCGGTATCATCTATCTCTTTTATTGTTGTAAGCAATGAAGCTTTTGCTTCGCTTAAGTCTTTCTTCTGCCCCAGTATAAATTCATATCGCTGATTCATCTCGGCAAAAGCCTCGAGCGCCAGCGGATTTATCGGTCCAAAATCGTCCAACTGCCGTTTGATCCTGCCGGTCTTCTCGCGAAGGTCGGCTTCATTTTCATTTTCCGGTGGCTCTGCGTCCAGCAGATCTTCGATGTCCACATTAAATTCGACCGAAAGGCGCTCCTTTAGTGCATTTAGCTCCAGTTTAAGATTGTTTTTCTGGTCCTTCAGTTCATTTTCTACAATTTCAGCCTGCTCTTTTTTGCGCCTTAGCAAATTGATCTGATCTTCGGTCTCGTTTATTTTACCACGCCAGGAATAATATTCCTGTTCGGCCTGTTGTGTCGCTTTCTCCAACTCCTCTTTTTGGCTGTACATCTCGAGCAGATCCTCATCCGAATGTCCTGCCTGGGCCAGGTTTTCGCTGATGGTCAGTTTTACTTTTTCTAATTCAGCGCTATTGTCATTTATGCGGCGTTCGAGGTTTTCCTTTTGGCTCGCGCGGTAATCAAGGTCTTTCACCAGGCCCGATACCTTGTTTTGTTGCTGGTGGAAACGGATATTCTCCTGGTTGTAAGTATTTGATTCGGCTGATATTTGCTCGTTCAGTTCATTAAAGGCCTGCTGCTTTGCCGAAAGCATATCGCCGTGAACCAGCTTCTGAGCTTTCAGATCAGCAAGCAGGGGCTGTAACCGGCTCATTTCAATCTCTATAGATTCGATCTTTTGAGCAATGTCTTCCTTGCGATTCCGGCTATTGTCGATGAAGGCCTGATATTGCTCCTGGCGTGTTTTAACCGTTACCAGTTCCGTGTTCAGCCGGTTAAGGTCTTGCTGGCGCTGTAGTATTTGTGCACTCTTACCGGACTCCTTCAGCGCCGAAAGCGTGCTTTGCAATTCTTCGCCGCGCGTTCTCAGTTCAACAAGCTTATTATCGATATTTTTTAATTCCCTGGACAAATTCTCCAGGTTCTTGACGCGACCAATGCGTTTTCCCTCGAATAGTCCAACCGAGCCGCCGGCCATAGTATGTTTTGACTTGTTGAATTTGCCGCTTTTGCCGATCAAAACGATATCCCCGTCAACCTTTGCACCGAGGTCTTTCTCTGCCGAATCGTTCACCAGGTACACGTTACGCAGCAGGTAATTACATAAGTTCTGGTAACGTTTTTCTACTTCAACTACACTTAAGGCTGGTAGCGCATCGGGTACATTTACTTGTGCAGAGATGTGATCTTCATAATTGCTCAGAACAAAGAATTGTGCCCGGCCTTTTGATGAATTGCTTAACAGGTTAATGGCGGCAATGGCTTCGTCGTAATTCTCCACGACGTAATAATTCATCAGGGGCTCTAAATAATTCTCTATGGCCACCCGGTATTCTTCACGGCAAAAAAGTATGTCGCTGAACAACGGTGCAGTTTTGGCCCAGCCACTGTTTTTCTTCAAAAAACGAATCGACTCCGGGAAACCCTCCAGGTTATCCACCATGCTTTTGGTCAGGTTGTATTCGTTTTGCCGGGCATCCAGCTTGCGGCTTTCCTGTATGATGGTGTCTTTGATCTGTTCCGACTCCGCCTCGGCTTGTTTTACCTGTTCCTGCAGCTTGTGTTCAAAATCGTTCAACACCTGCAGCTCTTTTTCCATCGATTCCGAGCGGTATTGCAATTCGGCCAACACTTGGTTAAAATGCGACAATTCAACTTCTTTATTGGCTGCATCTTCCATATTGCGCTTGCCTTCCTGTTCCAGCGCCTGTTGTTGTATGCCAAGGATATCAAGCTCTTTTTCTGTTGAGTAGACCCTGTTTTGAAGATTATTATTGATGGAGTTCAACTCATTCAGTTCCGATCGTTCCCGGTTCTGACGGTTCCTCAATTCATCAACCGCTTCTTTCAAGCCGGCAACCTGTTTTTGCAGGGTTTGCAGATTTTTGTCTTCCTGGGTTTTTTCCTCTGTTAGCCGCTTGATATTATACAGCACATGGTTCAGTTGGTTGCGGTCTTGCTCCAGTTCTTTGGCCAGGCGGTCTTCTTTGTCCTGCTGAAATTTTAGCTGCTCGTTCTTTATCTTCTTTTCGTTCTCGTAAGCCCTGATCTTTGCAACAAACTCATTGGTGGTTTTTTGCTGAACGGAAAGATTCTTTTCCTTTATTAGGCTATCCGTTTTTTGTTGCTGCAAAGCGGCTTCCGCGGTATCGATCTGAGCGGCGATGCCCAGTTTTTCAGCATGCTGCTGTTGCTCCTGGTCTTCTATCTTGTTTAATGATTCGCTAAACGATGCGATCCTGAAAGAGGCCAGCATAATGCTCAGCGTTTTGTATTGATCTTTGAGCTTGTAGTAGCGTTCTGTTTTTTTGGCCTGGTTTTCCAGCGTCTTCAGGTTCTTTTCAATTTCTGAGAGCAAGTCTTCCACGCGCTCCAGGTCGGCTTCGGTGTCCTTTAGCTTATTAAAGGTCTGCTTCTTACGCAATTTGTACTTGGAAATACCTGACGCTTCTTCAAACAAATTACGGCGTGAGCCTTCCTTGTTCGTAATGATCTCGTCGACCATTTTCAACTCGATGATCGAGTAGGTATCTGCTCCGATACCGGTATCCAGGAACAGGTCGGTTATATCTTTCAGGCGGCATTGTACATCGTTAAGGCGATACTCGCTTTCACCTGCGCGGTAGAGTTTGCGTGTTATAGTAACCTGGGAATATTCAGTGGGCAGAATGTTTTTGGTATTGTCAAATGTGAGCGAGACTTCTGCCAGGTTAGCAGCCTTGCGGCCTTTGGTGCCGTTGAAAATAATGTTCTCCATCTTTTCGGAACGGAGCATACGTGTGCTCTGCTCGCCCAGCACCCAGCGTATGGCGTCAACCACGTTGGATTTACCGCAACCGTTAGGACCAACGATAGCGGTAACCCCCTTATTAAAATGGATGGTTATTTTATCGCCGAAGCTTTTAAAGCCCTTGATCTCTAATTTGGTTAGCTGCATTTTATTAGCTGAAAGCTGAAAGCATAAGGCTTAAAGCTTTTTGACATGTAAATTATGGCTTTCGGCTTTCTGCCTTCAGCTTTACGCTTAAACAAAAATTTCTCCCTTTAAATAAGTCACGGCGTTGCCGCTCATTAGTACACGTTCACCTTTTAGTTCGCACCATAACTCGCCTTTGCGGGCTGAAAGCTGATAGGCGTGGA
>JAFDZK010000018.1 GCA_018267005.1 Bacteroidota bacterium | reverse complement strand
AGAGAGGCATCATTCCCCTGCCAAACCACTTTCCCAACGCAACAATGCCGATCCCTGCCCTTGCGGCACGACAGACCGTTTTCATAGTTAAATAGTTAGTTGACTCTAACAAATAACGATGAGATTGCTAAACTGTTTGCGAAGCCCGGCAGAGTGCGCCCCTTAAGCGTGTGATTCAGATAGTATATTACAATTTTAAAACGTCCTCCACCCAGCTTCTGCCCCAATTTTCTTCCTGTTCCTGCGTCCATAGCGATGGGTAGAATATTCTCTTCTGGAAGCGCGGCGGCAGGTATTTTTGCCAGTTGGTACCCCCCGTGGCTTTGATCTCCTCAGGCTTGCGTTCCAAATAGCGTACAGCGGATTTATAATGCACCAGCGGCCAGTTTACATTAACGTTCACGTCCAGTTGACGCAATTCGCTTTCCAGTTCAGGCGTAGACCCCTGCTCATACTGCATTTGCTGTAACAGCGCATTAAAATTGTTTTGAACATGCGACCTGGCAAGTTCGATCAATGTTTTGGAATACTTGTTTTCAAACTGCTTTAATGTCAGCGTTTTTTTCCCGGTCGATAGCTCCGTGGCGCCAAATTTCCAGTACAGGTGATCGAACTGCTCCTCTATCGGCGCGCTTCTCAGCTCTTCCCGTTTGTCCTTATCCACCAGGTTAATAAAGTCGGTGGCGTATATCTCGATCATGCGGTACTGGCCGCTCTGGAACCCGCTGGAAGGAAGCAGCGACATGCGGAATTTAAGGAATTGCTCTTTCTCCATCCCGTCGACCATAATGTCGAACGATTTGATGAGCGCTTCGAAATATCTGTTGATGCGTCCTACCCTCGCTGCAAAAAAAACGGCTGTAACCGGTTTCTTTTCTGCTATCTGTTTGCATTCATGCAGCACCAGCTTAAAATACAACTCGGTTATCTGGTGATACATGATGAATATTTCCTCGTCCGGGAAAGGCGTGCGCGGGTTTTGCAGGCTCAGCAGCGTATCCAGGTGAATATAGTCCCAGTAGGTTATAAAATCGGCGTGCAGCAAGCCGTCAAGGTACGATACCATGTCCTGGCCCATCGCCTCGTACTTTTCCTGAAGAAGCGCGAGCCGGTTTTCAATTTCGGGCGAAATGCTCATAATTGGGTTTTGACTGTAAAGGTAACAAAGGTTGTTGCAGAGAAACAAAACAAGTATATTTACAGTTAACCGATTACCATGAAAATAAATAAGATACTGATCGCGATCGACGACAGTAAATACTCCGAACATGCAGCGGGCTACGGCTTTGAGTTAGCTAAATTTTACAGGGCCGAGGTGGCGCTCGTAAATATTGTCGAGGCTATTATCCCGCCCGCATCCACTTCGCCGGATATGCTGACCGGCACACCCTTTGACGGCAGCATCATCAACGAGCCTGAGATCATCAATGCGCAGAAAGAGGCATCGGAAAATACGATTCAGCGGATCATTACGACTTTTGCCGGCGACCTGAATGTTACTCATTTTACAGAGTACGGCACACCGCGTGAAAACATCCTTTCCTGTTGCAAGCAATTCAATGCCGACCTGATCGTGATGGGCACGCATAGCCGGACGGGTATTGACCGTTTGCTGATGGGCAGCGTAGCCGAAGATGTGGTGCGCCACGCGGCAGTACCCGTGCTGGTAGTGCCGTTCAAGGAGTCAGAAAGTCAGTAAAGTCCGCGTAAGTCCGAAAGTAAAAACTTACGGACTTACGGTCTTTCGGACTTCCGGACTAATAAAGTAACCTGAACTTGATCGTATGATCGATAGCCTTTAATTCGTCAAGCACCTGCTTGCGGTAGCCGGCATTCACATCGGTTATCACATAACCTATCTGTGGATTCGTTACCAGGAACTCGCCTACGATATTGATATTGTGCCGCGCATATACCTCGTTGATCTGCGCCAGTATCCCCGGCACGTTGGTATGAATATGGATCATGCGGTGGGCGCTCTTGTTGCCCGGCGGCTGCAGCCACGGGAAGTTGCAGCTCATGTGTGTTTTGCCTTCGTTCATGAATGCGATCACCCTTTTAGGGATGAAATCCACGTTCCGGGGATTATTCTTTGGGTCGTCAAAAATTATGATGCCATTCTCACATGCAGCCTCCGAAAGCCTGCGGCTGGCCACCCTGCCGAAGCACCCGATCACTTTTAGCCGTTGCGTGTTCATTAACTGTTCGGCCGAAGGCTGGTGTTCCGCGTCGCATAGCAATACCCCGGCTTCCTGCAAATGTTCGTCCTCGATACTTGCCTCCATGCGGATATTATATCCCTCCTTACGCATTTGCTCGATCGCTTCCTCGCCAACGTCACCTACTACCAGGCATTTGATACGGTTTTTGGGGTATGAGATGGCCCTCGGCAATTTATTGATGTACAGGAACTCATCCAGGCTTGGCGTAATATGATCGGCCTTTTCGGCAACCGACTTGCGTTCGATATTTTCCGTAAAAGCAAAGAATTTTTTGATCAGGCCCGATTCCTTGAGCTGAAAATCGGAATAGCCGTCGCCTATGCCGAATATCTCGCCCTGAAGGTTCATTTGTTTCAGCAGCTTTACCTTGCCGCCTTCCTTCGAGAGCGGATTTTCAGTGTCGTACCCAATGATGTTATCATTCTCATCGAATACAAAGGTGTTGGCGTAGATGTTTTCCTTTTTGATGAAATAATCCGTCACAACCGGCGTGATAAACTCCTTAAAACCACCCGAAACGATGTAAACATTGTCCTGGTGCTGCTTAAAGAAATTGCTGTTACGCGAGAACGAAGGCGATACCTTTTTTTTCAGGTGTGTGATCAGTTGCTTTAGGTGGTCGCGGTTTGCCTGCACTAATTTTACGCGGCTGGCCAAACTTTCCGTAAACGAAAGCTTGCCTTCCATGGCTGCGTTGGTAAAATCTTCTATCTGTTTGTAGATGTGCTCCCTGTTCGGGTTTTTTCTTAACGAGATGCGGGCCAGCTCGTCCAGCGCTTCAACCTGTGTAAATGTGCTGTCGAAGTCGATAATGAAATACTTTTCCATTTCTCTGGCAAATGTGCAACATTTGAACGACGGTTCATAGCACAAAGTTGAGTTTGTTGGTAGATTTTGTTGTGTTCGCCAGATATTGCGGCCGGCAAACAAGCTATTCAACGCTCATGCAACGTTTCGTATTTTCGACCGTCATTTGGCAAAAGATCAACGAAATGAAAAGAATAGTTTTTATATTATTTCCCGCGCTGCTTTTCACCGCAGCTATAAACGTTTCTGCGCAGCAGACCCAAACGCGCCAGGTTTCGGGCTTTCATGCTATCGCTTCAGGCGGTTCGTTCGATGTGCATGTGAGGCTGGATGGCAACGAGAGCGTTAAAGTAACCGCTGAATCCGGCATCATGAACGAGATCGAAACCGTGGTAGAGGACGGAACGCTCAAAATACGTTTTAAAGATCATCACCGCTGGTACAGGGACGACAGCGAAAACCGGGGGAAGATTGAAGTAGATGTTGAAGCGAAATCGCTTGACGCGCTAACCAACAGCGGTTCAGGTTCCCTCAGGGTTGAAGGCACGATCAGCGCGGAAAACTTCAGGGCCACTTTAAGCGGTTCGGGCGACATGTCGGCATCAATTAAATCCGGCGACGTACACGCTGTTATCAGCGGCTCGGGTTCCATCAAGCTTTCCGGCAGCAGCAACGATGCTCAATTTGTTATAACCGGCTCGGGCGAAATGGATTGCAAGCGCCTCAAAACCAGCTCGGTAAACGCTACGGTAACCGGTTCGGGGAATATCTATGTCGAGGCCGACAAAAGCATTGTAGCACACATCACCGGCTCAGGCGGTATTATTTACACGGGCAGCGCGAGCAATATCATATCCCATACCACAGGCTCGGGCAGGGTAAGCAGGGGCGATTAGTTGGAGTGGCAGTATGTGTAATTAAATCTAACTGCTATTATTCACCTACTGTAGCAGCAGCTTCAGATTGATACCGAAATTGGTAAACGCCGTATTGAATGTTTGGGATGTATAGGGCCTGGTGATATTCGAGTCGTAGAACAAGCTCAGGTTGAACCGCTGGTTGATCACATAATCTATTTCAGGCCGGTAAGTGATATTCTGCGCACCCGACGATATCTGGGCGCCCGGAATATCAGCCTGGTACACAAGCGTCTTATTATCGCGAAGCGAGAAATCGATCTTGAAGGTCAGGTCGTTGTGCAGCGTTGCGTTGTTGAACAGCCCGAACGGGAACCTGAAGTTCTTGGTCTTATATCCAAACCCAAATACGATATCGTTTTCGTTCTGCTGTGCCAGTTGGCTATTGGCCAGGCTCAGGTTAAGTGTTCGCGTTTGCCGGTATTCCATGTTGGCGGTCACATTGTTTTTGAAACGCACGTCGACGCCCAGCAGGGGCACAAACTCTTCCAGGATGGTTACCGAGGTAAACTGGTATTGTGGTAAAAAGTCGTTGTTCTCATCCCTCGAAATGACGTGTCCGTCGCTTTCCTGGTATTGCAGCAGCGATGCGTAATTGCCGACAGTATAGGTCGACCTGTATCCATCCCTTACATCGACCGATTCAAACAGGTCGGCAAGGAATGGGATGCGGCTTAAGCCGCTGTAAGTGATCTGCCAGTTGGGCACAGGGAAGCTGGGGAACTGACTAAGGCTGGCTGTGGCGGCGTTTTTGCCGGTGTAAGCAGCAAGAAAGGCCGGTACCACGACGTTTTGCGAATTTCGGCTATATCCGTCCGCGTAGCCGCCGGCCTGGGAAACCGAATTCGGGTTGAGCGCGCCAAGGCGCTGAGAAATTACCGACCGGTCAGCCTCGAATTTATTGAATACCGGCGACGTATTGTCTACGCCGCTGATCTTTGAAAATGCCGTAGCGAGAGACATGTACGATACGCTGTAATCGCCGGTCGTCGCCGGTGTCAGGTTCTCAAAGGCGCCGTTGGCCGGCAGGTACTTAAAGTTGCTCTGGTAAGTATGGTCCTGCGTTCTAAAAGCGATCAGGTCGATGCGGAAATCTTTAAACGGTTCAAGCGAGCCCTTTAAGTGCAAGTCCTCATTCAGCGTCCGCACATACAATTGGGTTTGTAGCGTGTCGGTGGTCAGCCAGCCACGCGCGACGGCTTTGGCGCGCAGATCGGCCTGGCTGCCCAATAAAAAGCCCAGCCCGGGGGCATTGTAGTTGAAATCTTCGCCTGCAAAACTGCTGTTAGGTAAATAACCGGGTATAAAGGTCCCGTCCGTCCGCGTATAAGCCGCGCTCAGGTTCTTTACGCTGGTCAGCAAGCCGAGCATTATTTTACCGAAACCGCTTGTATTATCTTCATCGCCCTTTTTAGGCGGCGCGGTTAGCCGGCGGAGGAACGGGAACTTGTTGTACAGGTTCACCATATTAAACGTAGGGTTCAACTGTATGGTGCGCGAGTTTTGAATGCTGTTACCCACGTTGTATGCCGGGTCGTTTATGGCGAACAACGGCTGCGCCTGCCAGGTAAAGTGGGTCGAATAGCGTGCGACCACATTCGTCCACTCCATGTACGGGATCTTATTTATCGGCACATTATAATTAAGCGTCAGCGTATGGTTGTAGTTGGTGGTACGCCCCAGGTGTAAAATGTTCTCCCATAGCGTATCGCGCTTAAGCCCGTTGATGCGGCCGGCCGGCTCGTCTACCGTCGCCAGGTTGGTGGCATCTATGTCCATCGTCAGCGATTTGGTAAGGTTCCATCCCAGGCCATAAACCGAACTTATATTGAAGGTCTTATTGAACGTAGTGGGAATGGCTATAATAGCGGTCGGGTCATTGTTCCGCAGCGTGGTTTCGGAATAAAAGCGGTCGAAGTTGATGCTGTAGTTCAACCGCGTAGGCATCAGGTCGAGGTTAATGTCGCGTATCAGCGCGAGCAGGTTATTTTTGATGACCTTTTCGAAAGGGCTATAATATTTAGGCTGCACGGTAAAATTATAAGCCAGCGCCACGTGATAGGTTTTTTCCAGGTCGCTTTGCGTTACAAAATCATGATGGTCCAGTTCAGTGTAGGAATAGGTAGCATTAAGGTTTTCAATATCCCAAACATGGCTCGGCGCATTGGCGTTGGTTTTGGCCTTGTGAATGTTGGTTAGGTTTATACTCTTTCGCAAGGTGTAATCCTCGGCGGCATTTTGTATCGAATCCCGCTGCCTGGCGGTCTGCGCGGCGTTCAGGCTTTGCTTTAACAATACATCGGGCTGCGCGGGGTCATATTGGGGGGTGCTTACCTGGTGCGTAACGTTAACATACAGCGGGATATGCACGCCGCTTTTATCCGGGAAGAACTTGCCTAGTTCGGCGTTGCCCGATACGTCGTATATCTTCGTATCGTTCAGGCTCCGGTCTTCCAATTTCGAGTCGAGCGAACCAAAGCCTGCCGTGGTCCGGCTGCCTGATACGGTGACGGTCGCAAAATCGGCTAATTTGGCGTCCATGCGGCCGGTAGCGGCCCAGCCTCCCTGCTCGTCAAAATCCGTCAGGCGCAATTCATCGAACCATAATATGCCCGATTTATCCAGCCCATCGTCGGTGCCGTTCACTGAATTGCCCTTGTAGGGATTACGCACACCCAACATGATCGCGATAACGCGGCTCAGGTCGGGCTGGCCCTTGATGGTTACCTTGTTCCGCCCATCCGACAACGTGAACGGAACGTTTAACGGCCAGGGCTGTCCATTTAATTTAGCGGCGTTTCGCGCCAGCTTGGCATTGGTGAACAACGAAAGCGCTATATCCAGTTGATTGGATGCGGGCCATATCGCGTTCGGATCGGCGGTACTGGGTTGGGTAACAGCCATCGGTATTTCATATTCATAATAGTTGTCGGTATAGTCGACCCCCAGGCGGATAAAAGCGTTAACATCGTTGTTTTTAAGATCAGCGCCCTCCGCATGGATAAACATCTGGATGCGCTTATAACGTCGCAGGTCGTTACTGAAAGGTTTGAACGCAGCACGGGAATAACCGTCGCGGAGGTTGGTAAAATTCAGCGAAAGCGATTGTTCGTTCAACTGCGTAACGGTCTGAAGGTTATTGTAATTGCGCTGGCGAGTTATGCCAGGCGGCACTACGTACGGTATCGGCGAACGGTTGCCGTTTTCCTCGATGTTCACGGTCTCCACATCCAGCCCCGAATTATCCAGCGGCGGGTTGGTTATCGCCGGGTCCGCTATCACGTTGGCCGGGTTGTCTTCGGTATTGAATGCGCGCCAGTCGCCGCGAACCAGTTGTAATGCGGCAAAACGCAATATCGAGGTGTCAGCAAAACCTGTCATAAACATCCTGATGAACCTGATGGACTTAAAATCCTGTATATTCCCCACTGCCGACTGGTAATTGTTGATCGGTATCCTGAACTGGTACCAGGTAACGGACTGCGTTTGGCCGTTAGGCAGTTTCACTTGCGAGGTAACCTTATCGTTGATGAAATTTTGTCCCACCACCATATCCTGCGGACGTATGGATACGCGGTACTGGAAATATTCATCGTCCTGGTTCATGTTATTATCCCGGTCGACATCTTCCGCGTCGGGCAGCGACGTGGATGCCGAGGTGGGCAAGCCAAGCTGCGCCTGCGACTGCTCGGACGTCTTGGAGTTGCCCTCCGTGCCGTTATACTTGCTGTATCGGTCGAGTATGCCCGCGCCGCGCTGATCGAGTTGCGGCCCCTGGTAATATTGATAGTCGTCCGACGACGGGTCGGAAGCGAACGCGGCGCCGGCCTGCGGGTTTACCTGTGCCTTTACCTGCTGCACGGCGCTTGAAAACATCGACTTTTCATCGGCGTCAGTTAAGCCGTCCAGGCCGATGTCCTGCACCACGCGCGAAGCCGGGTTATTGTCGAAAGCACTTACCACCGGCTGGTTCTTCGCCACCCTGCCCCACACGGTTGTATCCACCTGGCTCAGGTCGCCGTTAACCGGGATGCCGTTTTCCAGGCTTTTCTGCCCGTCAAGGAGTATATCTTCCGAAATATTACCGAGGTTGAAGTACAGATCGCCGCCCTGCGAATTGGGCTTGTTGATAAAGGGGTCCATCACCCAGAACTCGATGTACTGGACGTTGAGCGACTCAAAATCACTGGTTGATATGCCCCTGAATATACCGCCCCAGCGCGACGCCGGGCTGGTAAGCGTACCGTCGTTGTTCAGCCCGGCGGTGGTGTAGTTATAAGGGCCGCGCACCATGGGATAAAAGGCGAGGTCGAAAGTAGGCAAGGTCAAAGGCTGGCCGGTGACCGACTGCTTGTACGGAAAAACTTCCGTTTCCAGTACTTCCCGCACATAGGGCTTGGACAATTCCGTTCGCGAAACGGGTATGGTTCCGCCGGCGTAAAATATCGGGTCGATGTTGTAGAAAGCCAGCCTGGCGCGGTTGTAACCGTATTGCAGGTTGTCGAACAATTTTGATTCCTGGAACATTTGCGGCGTTCCGGATATCTGCCAGGTGGAAGCGCTTTTCAGGTCGATAATGGATTGGCTGCTTTCAAAATCGTCCAGGTAGGCCGTACCGTTTTTTGAGCCGGCAAAATTTGTAGCTCCGGGGTTGCCGGGAAGCAATTGCGCGAATTCGCCGCTAAAGCTGATGGATGAAGGCACCTTGGTCGTTATCAGCGGAATTTTGTCGACCAGCCTGGTCAGGAAACGCGAAGGTGAATTATAATTCACGTCAAAGCCGTACATCGAATTGGAGATCGATTCCTGGCCTATGATTTCGTTCTGGGTAATAGGTTGCTCGGTCAGATGCATAAAGGTGCCGCCCAGGGCCAATTTGTCGTTCACCTGGTAATCGAACCGGGTACCGAACAGCGATTTCTGCTGGACGCCGAAAAGCTCGTTATTCTCCAGGTTAACCGTTATAGGCTGGCCGGATGCCAGCAGGGCCGAATTGATGATGCGTATCTTACCTGCTGTGTAATCCACGGTATAGTCGTTACCTTCAACCAGCTTTACTCCGCCTGCCATCACCACGACCGATCCCTGCGGTATATTGGTTGCGTTCAACTGGTATTCCGAACCGCCCTGCGAAGTGTAAGTACCGCTGATAGTATACCGGTTCAATTGCGGGAAAAATTGTTGCGCAATAGCCTTGGTGGAGTCGTATAATGGCTGATAGACATACCTGCTGATCAGGTCCTGCTCGCCGGGATCGAATTGTTTGGCAAGATCGGCGCCAAAAGGCTCCAGCACCGGGAACATGATGCGCCCGTTCTGCGAATCGATCGTAACGCCTTCGATGTAGTCGAAATAGCCGTCGGGCTGTTTATTGTTCTGGGCATTAAGATTGTCGAGATCTGTCAGTTGTATCCACAGCTTGTTTTTGGTATGGATGCCTTCGGCCATGATAGGTTTCTGGATACCGGATTTTTCGTCGAGCCGGGATATAGTCAACTTAAAATTATTCGGACTGATCTGGAATGTCCCCAATGAATAGATGTTTTTCATCATCAGGTTCCATGTCGGCAAATTGGTCTTCAGCAGGGCATTTTTGAGCAATTTTACATAAAGCACCTGCGGCGAAGTATTATTTACCGGCACATCTGTCGAAAACTCGCCCACCTGGTACACCTGCCCGTTCATCGTATATTGATAAGCCACCGCAAGCACTTCGTCATTGTTGAGCGGATAATTAAGCGATATGTAGCCTAATTGCGGATGCAGGGTGAATTCTTTATCCGTCAGCTTGCGGGCATAAGTCAGCTTGGCGTAGTTGTCGTTGCCGCCCGTTGCCTGGAAATATGCGCCTACCGCGTTAGAGTTGGTTTGCCTTGCCGCGGCCGGCAGGTTTTTAAGCAGAGAGTTAGACTGCTGCGTAAAGCCCGGGCCCGAAAAACCGGCTGGTAAGGGGCTATAGCCCGGGCCGCCCTGGATCAGGGTCTTATTGTACGGCTTGTTTTCGCCCAGGTCCATGAAGGCCAGCACATCGCGCGAACCATTGGTACTGTTCGTCCGGTTGGTGACCCAAACCTCTATTTTGGTAATGTTTATAGGTGAATTGATGATCGGGATGTTGGCCAATGCCTTATTGTAGTTGTCGCGAAAATATTGCGACAGGAAATAGTGCCGGTTGGCTTCATAGTCGGCCGGTGTTAACGTAAAATTACCCTGCTGCGCTCCGTTGGTTATCGTTATGGTTTTGGATTGCGAACGTTGCTGCGAAAAAACGCTGGTAACGTTCAACTTGCCAAACTTGAGCTTGGTTTTCACACCAAAAAGCGACTGAACGCCCGTTATCAATGTGCTATTTAGAGGAAAACTGACCGTACCTACCTCGACTTTTTGCACGATCTCGTCCGGGTTGCCCGTATAATCCAGCTTGATCTGGTTCTCGAACTGGTATTGCGCCTCGGTATTGTAATTGGTCGATACCTTCAGCTTGTCGCCGATGGAACCCGTGACGTTCATCTGGATGCGCTGGTTAAAGTTCAGGTTGAACTGGCTGCGCTGCTTGGTATTGAAAAGCGGGTTTTGATTATCATTGATCTGGCCGGCCATGATCATCTCGGCCGATCCCTGTGGCCTGATACTGATATTGTTACTGCCGAATATTTGCTCGAACGTACGACTCCGAACCTTGATCTGCGGAATGAAGCCCTCCTGCTGCGACTGCGAGGCATAATTGTCTGCCTGCTGCTTGAAATAGGCGCGTTCGTTCTCGCGCTGCTTCAGTTCCAGGTATTCGCTAAAGGTAAGGTACCTGGGCGGACGGTAGGGGAAACCGCCTACGGTTTCATGCAATATGTATTGGTTCGTCGAAGGATCGTATTCAAATGTGCGTACCAGGTTGGGCGGATCGGGAGTTAAATATCCCTGCCTTAGTTGCATGCCCCGGTACTCGGTGCCATTATACGGCGCCGTTATTTTTACCGTATCCTTTTTTGCCTCTTGTTGTTGTGCGAAAGCCCGCCCTAATCCACAAAATGGGGTAATAAGTAATGCACTTACTAAAACTTTGGTGATAAAAGCCCGGCTCAAGAGTCAAGGAGTAAAAATGCTACGTAATTATAAGTTTTTTAGTGCGAATTTAATTAGTTGCTCTACAGTTAGATTTCCGCCATTTTTATTTAATTCCTGGTCAATAACTTTTTCAGCGGCGTTACGGGCAAAGCCCAGCATCACCAGGGCCGATAAGGCTTCATCTTTTACGGTATTATTTTTAGGCACCGAAATGAGTGTGTCGGGACCGCCCTTTTTCAGCTTGTCCTGCAATTCGAGGATAAGGCGCTGTGCTGTTTTAGGGCCGATTCCTTTAATGCGCTGGATAAGAGGCACGTTACCGCCTATAATAGCGGCCTGTATCTCTTCGGGCGTAATGGCCGAAAGTATCATCAGCCCGGTACTCGCGCCGACACCCGAAACCGAGATCAGGTGCAGGAACAGCCGGCGCTCGCCTTCGTCGGCAAAACCATAAAGGGTGTGTGCGTCTTCCTTAACGTGCAGCCAGGTAAACAGCTTGCACCGTTCGCTGTCAGGCAGTTTGGAATAGGTGCTAAGCGATATATTGATGTGATAACCCACACCGCCAGCCTCGATCACTACATAAGAAGGGCTTTTAAAAGCCAGTTTACCATCAATATAAGCGTACATTATTAACCAGGTTATTCCTTGCGTGTACGTGAAACCGCATTTTGGGTTTCAATTTCGGCCTTTTCCTGCGCATCTACAACTGCAATTGTCACCATATTAACAATTTCACGTACCGAGCTGCCCAATTGCAGTACGTGTACCGACTTTTTCAGCCCCAGCAGTATCGGCCCCACGGCTTCCGCCCCGCCTATTTCCTGTAGTAACTTATAGGCTATGTTACCCGATTCGAGCGTAGGGAACACCAGCGTATTGGCGGGCGCTCCATTGAGTATGGAGAATGGAAAATTATCGGCCATCAGATCGGCGTTTAGCGCGAAATTGGCCTGCACTTCGCCGTCGACCAAAATTTCGGGATGTTTCTCATGCAGTATCCGCACCGTCTCCCTGGTCTTGAACGGTATCGTGCCTTCGTTCGACCCAAAATTGGAATAGGAAAGTACGGCAATACGGGGTTTAACGTTGAACTGTCGAACGGAGTGGTCGATGAGCACGGTAATATCCACCAGCTCGGCTACATCCGGGTCGATGTTCACCGTCGCGTCGCCCATAAATACCGGGCCTTTGTTGGTCAGCATCATATACATGCCCGCAACGCGGTTTACGCCTTCTTCGGTACCGATAATCTGCAGCGCTGGCTTAATAGTGCTCACATAATCCTTCGTCAAACCCGAAATAAGCGCATCCGCTTCGCCGAAATGCACCATGCAGGTTCCGTAGTAATTACGCTGCGACAGCATTTTTCGCGCTTCCGACTCGGTGATGCCCCGGCGCTGGCGTTTCCTGTAAAGGAAGTCGGCATATTCCGCCAGGCGTGGTGTATCGCCGCGCGGATCGATGATCTCCACGTCATCCAGTTCCAGGTCGCAGGTTTTGATGATGTTCTTTATTTTATGGGCGTTCCCCAGCAGTATTGGCGTGGCAATACCCTCCTCCTTCACGATCTGGGCAGCCTTCAATATTTTATAATTATCTGCTTCGGCAAAAACCACGCGTTTGGGATTTTGCTTGGCCTTATTGGCGATATTGCGCAATATTCGGTCATCGGCGCCTGTCCTCAGCCGCAGTTGTTCGCGGTACGCGTCCCAGTCCATGATCGTTTTGCGCGCTACCCCCGATTCGATGGCCGCCCGGGCCACTGCCGGCGAGACCTCGGTGATCAGCCTGCGGTCCATTGGCTTAGGAATGATGTAATCCCTGCCGAACTTCATGTTCTGCGCATTGTACGCCAGGATCACCTCCTCCGGCACAGGTTTCTTTGCCAACTCGGCTATGGCCTTCACCGCAGCCAGTTTCATTTCTTCATTGATCGCAGTCGCACGCACGTCCAAAGCACCCCTGAAAATGAATGGAAAACCCAATACGTTGTTCACCTGGTTGGGGAAATCAGCGCGGCCGGTAGCCATTAAGATATCTTTCCGCGCTTTAATGGCAACATCGTAATCCACCTCGGGCACCGGGTTGGCCATAGCAAAAACGATGGGATTTCTGGCCATCTGCTTCAGCATATCGGGTGTTACCAAGTGCCCGGCCGATAAACCGATAAACACATCGGCGCCTTTCATCGCATCGGTCAATGTTTGGATATCCTTGCGATCGGTGGCGAATTGCAGGCGCATCTCGTCCAGGTCGGCGCGCTGGGGTGTGATCAGGCCGTCGATGTCGAACATCACCAGGTTTTCCTTTTTTACACCCAGCGACAGGTACATCCTGGCGCACGAGACGGCAGCGGCGCCGGCACCGTTGATGACCATTTTGATACGGTCGAGCTTTTTGCCTTGAATTTCACAGGCATTTATCAATGCCGCACCCGATATGATGGCTGTACCGTGCTGATCGTCGTGCATTACAGGTATCTTCATTTCCGCCTTCAGCCTGCGTTCGATCTCGAAACAGCTTGGCGCCGAAATATCTTCGAGGTTAATGCCGCCGAACGTCGGCTCCAGCGATTTGACGATAGTTACGAACTCATCGACATTTTTCGAATTTACCTCCAGGTCGAACACGTCAATGTCGGCGTATATCTTAAAGAGGATGCCTTTACCTTCCATTACAGGTTTGCTTGCCTCCGGACCGATATTGCCCAGACCCAAAACCGCCGTGCCATTGCTGATCACGGCCACCAGGTTACCCTTGGCGGTATATTTATATACATCATCCTTATTGTCGGCTATGCGCAAACACGGTTCGGCCACACCAGGCGAATAGGCCAAAGTGAGGTCGCGCTGCGAATTGGTAGGTTTGGTAGGAACCACCTGTATTTTTCCGGGCCGGCCGTTGGCGTGGTAGTCCAGCGCATCCTGCTTCCGATTGGGTTTATTCATGACCATTGGTTCGAAGAACCAAAATTACGATTCTTTTCGGGCAGTCATAAAAAAGCCCGGCCTATTTGCACGGACCGGGCATAAATTTCGTTGTAAGAAGAATTAACTCTTGGTTATCCTGACATCGTTGTCAGCGGGTTTTTTCTCAGACGCCAGCTTATCAAACTTTCTTGTGCGCATGTGAATAGGCTGCCGTTCGTCCATCCACGACTGATCGGGAGTAGGGTTTGCTCCATTGAGCGAAGCGCTGGCGGTATTGTTCAGCACATCATAAAGCGCACCGTATTTATCCCACGAAGCAGGCGGCAAAATCAGCCTTTGCGGCGATTGCGGTGTGCCATTGAGTACCATCTTTTTATACGACGGATTCAAAAGTGTCAATTGCGAAAGGTCAACGCCCAGCGCTTTCGACACACTGGCGAGCGATACGCACTTATCCACCATCACCGTGTCGGCATGCGCCGAAAAGTTAAAATGCTGGGGCTGTATATTGTATTTCCGGTAATAATTCATGATGTAGGCGACAGCGATATACTGAGGCACATACCCGCGGGTTTCCACCGGTAAGTATTCGCGAATAGCCCAAAAATCGGCAACGCCGGCCTTTTCTATGGCGTGCATTACATTGTCGGTGCCGCAATTATACGCGGCGATGGCCAGCAGCCAGTCGCCAAATTGCTCATAAGCGCCTTTCAGGTAAGCGGCAGCGGCATAGCTCGACCGGATGGGGTCGCGGCGTTCGTCTACATAATCGTTCATAACCAGGCCATAAAGCTGCGCCGTATTGGTCATAAACTGCCAGGGCCCGGTAGCGCCCACACGCGATACGGCATAGGGATCGAGCCTCGATTCAACTATCGAAAGATATTTTATTTCTTCGGGGATGCCCTCGTCGCGGAAAGCCTTTTCGTAAATCGGGAAATAATATTTAGCCAGCCCGATAACGCGCGAAAGCTCGTCACGCTGACCAAGATATGCATCGATGTAGCTTTGCACGTATTCGTTGTAGTCCATCGGCACATCCTTTTTGATCGAATCGAGTCTGCGCTCGAAAATATTGCCGGTAAAGGCCCGGTGTGATTTACCAACATGACTGATCACGGGCCCGGCTGCAGAATTATTGTTTGCAGTAGCCATGCCAATTGTAACCAAGGCCGAACAGCACTGATCTTTAGCTAAAACGCCTGCATTTGCAGTTTGAACCAGGGAGAAAGCAAGAATACCAATCAATAGTCTCATCATTACAGCAGTGGGAATACGCATCACTAAAATACTTTAAATCTATTACAGCTCTAAAAAATATTTGGAAAAATCCAGTAATTCCTGCTCTGCAAAGCGTTTGGCAATTAATTGGAGGCCTAAAGGCATCCCATTACTGTTGTTGCCCGCGGGCAGGGATATGGCCGGAACGCCGGCTAATGATGCTTTTACGGTAAAAATATCATAAAGATACATTACCACCGGGTCTTTTTCCTTGCGGCCTATCGGGAAGGCCGGCTCGGGGGCTGTGGGACTCAAAATAAAGTCGTATTCTTTGAGCAGAGCGTCAGTTTTTTCCCTGATCAGCCGGCGTACCTTTTGGGCCCTGGCGTAGTAAGCGTCGTAATAACCTGCACTTAAAACAAAGGTACCCAGCATGATCCGGCGTTTAACTTCAGTTCCGAAGCCTTCAGAGCGCGAACGCTTGTAGGTCGTCAGCAGGTCGGTCGAATCTGGGCTCCGGTAACCATAGTGCACGCCGTCGTAACGGGCCAGGTTGGACGACGCCTCGGCCATGGCCAGGATGTAATAGGTTGGCACGATATAATCCAGGTATTCAAAGCTGACAGGAGTTACCGTGTGCCCTTCAGCACGCATCTTGTCAATGTACTTAACCAGCGTAGCTTTAACCTCGTCGTCAACACCCGGGCTTGAGATAGCCTCCTGCAGGTATGCAATTTTTTTAGGAGATGATGATGCTTCCAGGTTCGCGCGAAAAGAAGGAACCGCTGCTCTCGACAAGGTGCTGTCATATTCATCGACGCCGGCCATTATTTCAAGCAAGAGAGCCGCATCTTCCACCGACCTGGTTATCGGCCCCACCTGGTCAAAAGATGAAGCATAGGCAATAATACCGTGACGTGAGATAGTACCGTAGGTAGGTTTAAGGCCGACCAACCCGCAGAACGAGGCCGGCTGACGTACCGAACCGCCGGTATCCGTGCCGATGGCCGCGTGACACATATTGGCCTGCACAGCGACCGCCGAGCCGCCCGACGAGCCGCCGGATACCCTGGATGTATCGGCAAAATTGTGCACCGGGCCGTAGTATGAGTTTTCGTTCGATGCGCCCATTGCGAATTCGTCGCAATTGCAGCGGCCGATAATGACGGCGTCCTCAGCCAGCAGCCGACCGACGATCGTTGAAGAATAAATAGACGTAAAGTTTTCCAGTATCCTTGAAGATGCCGAAACCTTATGGCCCTTATAACAAATATTATCTTTTATCCCGATCACCATGCCGGCAAGACGACCGGCAGCGCCGCTCCTGATCCGGGTATCGACTTCCTTAGCCCGGGAACGCGCCTCATCGGCAAATACTTCGTTGAATGCGTTGAGATGCGAATTAGCTTGTATTTGGGTAAGGTAATTCTCCACCAATCCCTCAACCGTTATCTTACCGCTTTGTAATTCCCCCTTTATTTCATCTAAAGAGGAATAAAATTTAGTCATGGGGCTAAAAATAAAAAACTTATCCGTTGAAAAATAACTCTCAGCAGATAAGTTTTATTTAAAAGGCAGGTTTTAAGCTTTGACCGCGAAGATTAGCTTTTCTTTTCCTCGGTGGTCGAGCTGGTTTCGCCGTTTTGTGCGTCTTTAAATTCTTTTACACCCTTGCCAAGTCCCCGCATTAATTCAGGGATTTTTTTCCCGCCAAATAATATCAAAATCGCGAGGATGATGAGAATGAGTTCCGGTGCGCCTAATGAGCCCATGATTTCTAAATTTATTAAATGATTAATTATTCGTGTGCGTTTTTAACTGGTTCAGTTTTGGTTTCTTCAACCGGCTCTGCAGCCTCCGTTGTATGTTCGGCAACCGGGTGGTTTTCCACGTAGGTCATCGTATTGGGTACGCTATTGGCAACTTCGTGTTCGCCGCCGGCGCTTTCCGTATTTTCGGCCGGAGGTAATGCCTGTATGGCTTTTTCTTCAGCTTTCTTTTCTTCGTAATTATTGATCTGGTTCGTTATTTCACGCTTAACCCCTTCCGAAGCATCCTTAAAATCACGAATCCCCTTCCCCAGCCCGCGTGCAATCTCGGGCAGCTTTTCTCCCCCGAACAGCAACAATGCTACGAAAATGATCAGGATCATTTCCGGACCGCCGATGTTCAAAAATAACAATACCGAATGATACATATCGAATAAAATAATTTACAAATATAAGTATTTAAAAAGCATAAAGCCGAAATAATTATCAATCTGGCTGAAGCCACAGTCGCGGATCGACCGGGGTTAAGCCTTTCCACACCTGGAAACCGACCTTGGGTATCCCGGTCGAGCTTTCGTTTGCCGCGATGCCGATATTCTGCCTGGTTGTCACTTTCTGACCCTTGGAAACACTTACCGACTTCAAGTTTGAATACGCTGTAAAGTATTCGCCGTGCTGAATTACAACAAAATATGCGCCATAAACATTGTTAACGCTTCTCACGTCCCCGTCAAAAACGGCCCTGACCGGGGCATTTTCGTTGGTTTTTATATCAATTCCGGGATTATCGCTTTTAATGCCTTCCTCCATGTACGGACCAAATCCCTGCACAACAACGCCGTTGGTAACCGGCCAGGGTAAGCTGCCCCTGCTGCCCAGGAAGCTATTCGATAATCTTACTGCCTCCGGAGTTGCGTTCAGCGCCTCGCTAGTAGTCGGAGGTTTGGCGGTCGTCCTTGGCGTTGTAACATTTTTGTTATTAGCGGCATTAGCGGCGGCGGCCCGGGCCTCCTCGGCTCTTCGCTTGGCTTCAGCGGCGGCTACTTCCCTGCGGATAGCATCCCTGATCTCCTGGTTGGTTCGGGCAATCCGTCGCTGCAGGTCCCGTTGCTGCTGCTTCAGCTCGCCCTGCTGCCGCGAAAGATCGCTTACAACGGCCAATTGGTCCTTCTTCTGCTTGCCAAGCGTGGCTCTTTCCTTCTCCTGGTCCTGCAGCAATGTATTTTTCTGTTTTTTGGTGTTATCCAGTTCGTTGACCTTCACATGCAGATCCTTTTCGGTGCCTTCGATGTATTCGGCCTGGCGCTGCCGGTATTCAGCAAATTGCTGCAGGTATTTCATTCGCTTGTACGCCTGGTTAAAATCTTTCGCGGCAAAAATAAACTCCAGCTTGCTGTACGAGCTCTGATTTCGGTAAGCGAACAGGATCATGTTGGCATATTCCTTCTTCAGCATATCCAGTTGCCCTTCCAGATTGTGTATATTACTGTTGCTCTCCGATATCTGGTTATCCAGTTGTCTTACTTCTGAATTGATGTTGTTTATTTTTTCTTCGCGCAAATTTATCTGGGCCTTTAAAAGGTTCAGTTGTTTCAGCGTGCTCTTCTTATTATTGGCAGTCTCTTCATATTCGCGGTTAAGTTGTTCCAACTCTTCGTTGTATTTATTCAGACGCCTCCTCAATTCCTCGCTCGACTGCCCGGGCTGCGCGTGAACCTTAACAGATGCGAGAAGGACAAGGACGAAGGGAATTAGTCGCAAAAATTTCATTAACCAAAAATATAAAATTTACTTAGCCTCCTCGTAACCCGTGGGAATATTGAACGGATATTCCAGCGGCTGGTCAAAATCGGCTCTGACATAATGCATATTCATCCGGAGCTTTTTCAACCCCGCAACGGAAGAAATATCGACCTGCGAAGGCAGCGTCCTGTTCGCTACCGGGATGAAAGCGCTGTTATTTACCTGCAATGATTGCGGCTGGCTGGGATCGTTCAGGTCAGTTTCCCGGGCCTTCAGGTCCGGACCGATCACGAGCTTATAGACCAGTTCGTCCAGGTTGCCGGAAAGCGCAACGCCGGTACTGTCGGTTTGCATTTTAGCATCCCCGTTTAATAACTGCGGTATGGCATTGCCGACGAAGAGCGCCTCGACCGAATTATAGTCGATCGACGATCCTGTGTACTTGTAAATATAACTGAACGGCTTTTTCAGGTACAGGTCCTGCAGTTTATTGACCGCTTTGATGCTATCGGGGGTTATGACAGCGCGCGCCACTTCAATACCGGCCAGCGCCGTTATCGATATCCATATCTTTTGCCCTTTGCTGATGCGGATATTCATCGTCACATCGTTGCTTTTGCCATTAATGGAAAGTGTTGTTTTGGCCCGCCCCGAAAAGGTATTGAAATTCAGTTGAGCAGCCTTTATCTCATGCAGCTTGCTCTCCGGGATCACAGGGATTGCGGTTTTCGATGAATCTGACCTGGCAGGAGTGCTAACAAGCTGCCGGTGCGCCTTGCAGCTAACCAACCCTACGATACCAAAGACCACCAGCAGCTTATTCAACATATTTTTTTCCATTGATCTTTTTATCTAAGGTAGCCGAATCGCCGCCGTATTCTTTAGCCTTTTGCCAGTTTTTTACGGCGCCATCCTGGTCGCCGGTAAAATACAAAATGTCGCCGTAATGCTCGGCCTGCACCGCGCTGTGCGTTTTATCGTCGGCAATGGCTTTTTCCATCCAGGTTTTCGCATCCTGGTAGTCCTTCTGTTTAAACAATATCCAGGCATACGTGTCCTCGAACGACGCTGTATTAGGCTGCAACTCGTTTGAATGCTTCGACATGGCGGCAGCTTTATCCAGCGATATCCCCCGAACGGAAAGATAGTAAGCGTAATTGTTCAGCGTATAGGGATTATCCGGGTTGTAGGTCAGGGCCCGGGTATACGATTCGTCCGATTTGGCATTGTCGCCGGTGGAATGGTAACAATCGCCAAGCGATGAATAACATTGCGACAGCAGGTCCTTGTCCTGCGTTTCCAGCAGGGTAGCATTACTGATCAGGCCGATCGCTTTCTTGTAATCCTTTCTTTGCTGCAAGGCCACGCCAACCAGGTAATTCAGCCATGCCTGGTTGGGGAAAAGCGACAGAGCGTTCTCGCCGTCTTTTATTGCCTGCTCATAGTCATTGGCACCCAGGTCGAGCCGGACCAATTGCTCCTGCACTTCGTAAACCTGGCCGTTCAGGGCGAGGGATTTTTTATAGCTTACCCTGGCATCGGCGTATTTTTCATTTTGCAGCAGCACATCGCCGTATAAGGCATATACCCTGGCATCGTCCGGGTGCGAAACCGTGAGCAGGCGGCTCAGTTCGAGCGCGCTGGCTTTGGCGTTGGGATCGGGAAACTTCGGCACATAGCCCATCACTATCTTTATGCCCTGTTCAATATCCATATCTGGCAGCGCAAAAGCCTGGCTCAATTCATTATAGCAGCTCTCATTATCTTTTTTGTCTCGGTACAGGTCGGCAAGCGCCAGGTGCACCTGCCCGTTATTCGGCGCTATTTTTTCGGCGGATAACAGCACAGGCAGCGCCTTGTCGGCCATTCCGTTTGAATTGTACAGCTCGGCTAAAAGCAAATAATACCGCACCTGCGTGGGGTTGGCGCTGATCAGGTCCTGTACATCCGAAGCCGCCTTATCCACTTTGCCCTGCCTGAGGTATATCGATTCGCGTTTGGCGACGATGTCGTCCGTCAGCCCGGTTATAGGTACCAGCTTATCATAGACAGCCAATGCGCTGTTGTATTTTTTTTCAAGAAAATAAACGTTGGCCAGGTCGAAATAGTAATCCGGCTGCTCAGGATTTATCCTGACCAGTTCGTTAAAAACATTTTCAAGCTTGTTTACCTGGTTGCTCTTTTCATAACAGTCGGACAGGGCTACCCAGTACCACTCGTTGTCAGGATTTACTGTAACCGCTTTTTCGAGCAGGTCCTGCGCCGAAGAATAGTCATTTTGCACCCGCTTGATGCTCGCCAACTGGTACATAGACGCGTCGTTTCGCGGGTCGATCTGTAAAACCTGTGTGAAATAGTCGGCTGCCCTGGGAAAATTTTCGATCGTTTTTTCGCTCATGGCCGAAAAGAACAACCGTTTTACCGACATGCTGTCATCATAGGTCATGGGGCGGCCGACCACCATCACCACCTTGCTTGCCTCCGCGCCCTGGTCGTTTTGTGAAAAAGACAGCAGCGGCGCAAAAAGTCCCAAAAAAAATATCGCTCCCCTTATTTTCATTATCCTACTCCCGTATGACCATAACCGCCGGCCCCGCGCGATGTTTCGTTCAGCGCTTCTACTTCTTCCCATTCTGCTTTTTCGTGCCGGGCAATGATCATTTGTGCAATCCGGTCGCCGGGCTTAACTTCAAAAGGCTCGTTCGACAGGTTTACCAGCAGTACTTTGATCTCGCCGCGATAATCTGCATCGATTGTTCCCGGCGAATTGACGATGCTGATGCCATGCTTAAAAGCAAGCCCGCTGCGCGGCCTTATCTGCGCCTCAAATCCCTCGGGCAGCTCGATATGCAGCCCGGTTGGTATCAGTTTACGTTCCAGCGTCGCCAGGGTTACAGGCTCGTTCAGGCCTGCGCGCAGGTCCATACCGGCCGCATGTATGGTTTCGTAAGCCGGAAGGCTGTTTTTCGAGTTATTGATTATCCTGATGATCATTGCCTGCTCAATATTGCTTTTAAGTCCTTACGCTCGAAATAATATGCCGCCGCGATGTACAATAACAGCAAGGCGTTTCCCACAAATATATTATGCCTGAATATATAGAACGATACAAAAACGATTAAAATTGAGGAAATTATATAAGCCACGTTCTTTTTTAGCCGGTACGGTATCGGGTAGTTTTTCTGCCCCCAGATGTAAGACAGAATCATCATCACGGTATAGGCGATAAGAGACGCCCAGGCCGATGCCATATAGCTGAAAGCGGGTATAAAAGCTACGTTGATCACGATCGTCAGAATAGCGCCTATACCCGAAATATAAAGGCCATATTTGGTTTGATCGGACAGCTTATACCACACAGAAAGGTTCATATAAATGCCCAGGCTAACGTAGCCGAATACCAGCGGCGGTACCACCGGCAGGCCGATCCAGTAATGCTTATTAGGGATAAAATATTTCAGGATCTCGATATTTGCTATCAATCCGATGAATATCAGGCAAACCAAGATTACAAAGTAATCCATGATGCGTGCATAAGTTTGGCCCGAATTCTTGTTTTTGGCATGACTGAAAAAGAAGGGCTCGGCGCCGAGCCGGAATGCCTGCACAAAAATGCTCAGGAACAGCGATATTTTGGCGCAGGCGCCATAAACACCTACCTCGTGCACACTTATCTGCTGTGGTAGCAGCTTGCCCAATAGCAGCTTGTCCAAGTTCTCATTAATGATAAATGACAGGTTAGCAATCAAAACCGGCCAACTGTACACGAACATTTCACTCAGCATTTTGCGGTCGAAAACAAAGCCGATGCGCAGCAATTCAGGCAATAGCAGCACGAAGGTGACTACGCTGGATATTACGTTTGACACAAAAACATATCCGACCCAGCCTTTAACGTACCAGTGGCTCATCCACTCCGTCCCGACCCACTGATGCCTCATCCAAAAAGGAATCACCCAGATAAAAATCAGGTTGAGCCCCATAAACACGAAGATGTTGATCAGTTTAACAATACTGTACCTGCCGGCCCGCTCTTCAGCGCGTAAACGAGCAAAGGGAATGACACACCATGCATCAATAACCAGGATGGCGATGAAATAATCGATGTATTTTACGAAATCGGAATGCGTAGTATCCTCGCCTACCCGCATAAAATTGGCTATGTGGCCGGTAAAAGGCAAGGTCAGCAGCAGGAAAATAACGGTTATGGCAAATACGAAAGCGAATGCATTGTTATAAACCACTTTTTTATCATCGCTGTATTTGCTGAGGTAACGGAAAAAGGTAGTCTCCATCCCGAAAGCCATTACGGCATTCAGGATAGATGCCCAACTGAACATGGTTGTCAGGATACCGTATACTCCCGGCGGATAGGCCCTGGTATAAACAGGCGTCAGAAAAAAATTTAATACACGGCCGGCTATGGTACTGACACCGTAAACGGCGGTTTGGCCTGCAAATTTCTTAGCGGTCGACAATGATGGATGTTTTATTTCGGATTTCGGATGTTCGATTTCGGAATGATTGGATAAATCCGAAATCCCGATTCCGAAATCCGAAATCAATTACCGGTTCTTTCTTACAACCTCAAAATTACGATAGTTTTTCAATTCGCCCTCAAGGGTATCGACAGAAATTACGTCTGCGCGCTCAGGTCCCTCTTTACACCAGTCTAAAAACAGCTCCAGGGTCATGCTATCGGCTTCAGCCTCGATGAAAACATCGCCGTTGGGGTCGTTCCGCACTATTCCCTTTACACCAAGCTGATCGGCAACCGCCTTGGTCGACGCCCGAAAAAATACGCCCTGTACAGAGCCTTTAACAGTAATATCCAGGTGTTTTTTCATTGCAGATCGTTGGAAAGTTCTAACGCTGCAAAGTTAGCCTAATGCTTTAATTCGCATTATGGTTTTAGTGATAAAACAATATTTCAACGTTAAACTAATCTTCTGACTTTAGTATCAGGCGTGATCCTCAGACCATCCAGGCCGGTAAGCAGGTTAAGGCCCGGTGTTTTGCCTGCTTCAATGGTGCCTTTTTCGTCGGCAATACCCAGGAATTTTGCGCCGTTAACCGTGGCCCATTCAAGCAAAGTTCCGGTGTTTATTGCAGGAAATTTTTCCTGTATGAGGCGCATTTCGTTAAGGATGCACAATTTGGTGTTCGAAGCCAGGCTATCAGTACCGAGGGTTATGTTAAAACCCTGGTCCATAAAAAGCTCGATTTTGGGCAGCTTATTTTCTATGTATAAATTGGCCCCGGGACAAAAACAGAAATGTATGCGCCGGTCGAAACGTTTGATAAAGTAAATATCCTTCAGGTTGGTACAGGTATTATGTACCAGCAGAATATCCTGGTTGTCCGTCAGGAGCGGGATGATCGACTGCAGCGAGTTACGGGCCTGTGACTTAAAATGCGAGATGTCGATGCCAAAATGCTTGTACAGGTCGATAAAAGCGCCCAGGCGGTAGCGGAAGAATTTATTTTCCTCGTCGCTTTCCTGGTTATGTATACTGATCAGGTTATTGCCCGTTTCGCAATACCTTTTTATCAGCCGGAACAACTCTTTGGATACTGAATATGGCGCGTGGGGCGTGATAGACGCTGGCGCCGGTTTAAATTCGTTCAATAAGGCCAGCGCCTTGTCAAAAGCCTGCTGCGCCTTATCCGGCTGAAAGCTGAACGTTTCGACAAACGAGTGGTAATAGAGCTTGCTATCGGCCTTAACCGCTATACTGATGTTGCTGTTGCAAATGTCGCCTACGGCCACTATGCCATTATCATACATTTCGCGGTCAGCCTTGCGCGCGGCTTCCAATATTTCCGCATCGCTGCCCGCGCGAATTTGCTGTACGTTTTTTATAAAGTCGATTAGCCCGCCTTTGGCAGGTATTTTATCTTTCAGGTGCGAAAGCTCGAGATGGCAATGGGCATTAACAAAGCCCGGGCAAATAACCCCTCGCAACACTTCAACCGGGCCATATTTGGAGGCGGCAACCTGGGAATCGGTGACAGCAACGATCTTACCGTCATCATCAACGGTAACTATTCCATTTTTGATCGGATCGGCATAAATAGGGAAAACGTAATCGGCTCTAAAACTTTTCATTAAATATAACTTAATATACCCAGCCTAAAACCAACACGTATGCGGCACTTTCTCCTATAAGTATCTGCTTCTAATAAAAACAAATACAAACAAATTGCGTTTATGTTCTCTTACGGCGTCATAAAAGGACATTAGCCTGAAACGCGTTGATTCTAAATTGGGTATCTTTGCACCCGTGACGAGTACCGGAAATAAAAAGATCGATATCCGCAGCCTGGATATTGAGGCGTTAACAGACCATTTTACCCAATTTGGCGAAAAAAGTTACAGAGCAAAGCAAGTTTATGATTGGCTCTGGAAAAAATCGTGCATTTCTTTCGGGGAAATGAGTAATATTTCAAAAGAACTGCGCAAAAAACTGGACGATAATTTTGTTATCAATAACGTACGGATCAACAGTTCGCAGTTTAGCGCGGATAAAACTATAAAAAATTCCTTTATATTACACGATAATCACCTGATTGAAGGCGTATTAATACCGGCGCCCGACCGGATGACCGCCTGCGTGTCGTCGCAGGTGGGTTGCAGCCTCACCTGTAAATTCTGCGCAACGGGCTATATGGAGCGCAAACGCAACCTGAATGCGGATGAAATTTACGACCAGGTGGTGCTGATCGACGGGCAGGCGCGCGAAAATTACGAGATGCCGCTGACCAACATCGTGTACATGGGCATGGGCGAGCCGCTGCTGAACTATGCCAATGTGCTTAAGTCGGTGGAACGGATAACGGCTGAAGACGGCTTGAATATGTCGCCGAAAAGGATCACGGTTTCAACTGCCGGCATCGCGAAAATGATCAAAAAGCTGGGCGACGACCAGGTAAAGTTCAACCTGGCGCTGTCATTGCATGCAGCTAACGATGAAAAGCGCAATACTATCATGCCGATCAACGAGCAGAACTCGCTGAAGGCGCTGGCCGACGCGCTCAAGTATTATTTTGCCAAAACCAAAAACCCGGTTACTTACGAATACATTGTTTTTAACGATTTTAACGATGGCTTACAGGATGCTGCCGAGCTGGCAAAATTCTGCAAGCATGTGCCCTGCAAGGTAAACATCATCGAATACAACCCCATCGCATTTGCGAGCTACCTCAACGCAGCCGAAGACAAGATCGAGACTTTTGCTGCTCATCTGCGCAGCCACGGTATCATAACCAATATCCGCCGCAGCCGGGGCAAGGATATCGACGCTGCCTGCGGGCAACTGGCGATAAAGGAGAAAGAGAAGGTGGTTTAGCCGACTTGCTCTGCAGCGAAATTGGCCAGCCGTAAAAGAGTCGTTTATTTTTGGTCCATGCAATGCCTGCGTCATGCTACAGGACTTAACTAATTGTTCCTACGGAACAAACGGCTACTGGCAATGTTGAAATAAATAACATAAATTAAGGGCATGAATTTGCAAACCAGCTATCTGGCCGATTTCATAGCCTTATTGTTCCCGGAGCTTTGCCAGGCCTGTAACGAAAGCCTGGTAGCCGGCGAAAAGCTGCTCTGCACTGATTGCCGTTATAACCTGCCTTATACCGATTTCCATTTAAAAGACGACAATATCGTCGCACAGCAATTCTGGGGCAAGATGTCCGTCGAATCGGCCTATGCGCTTTGCTATTTTAATAAAGGCGGCAAGATGCAGCACCTGATGCATCAATTCAAATACAAGGGCATGAGAAAGATCGGCAACCTGATGGGCAATATTGCCGGTGACAGGCTCGCTTTGAACCCGGTTTACAGGGATGTCGACTACGTGATCCCTGTTCCGCTGCATAAAAGCAGGCTGCGAAAACGGGGGTACAATCAAGCCGCCTGCTTTGCCGAAGGTCTTGCGCCGAAATTGGGCGCCGAAGTAATGGAAGATAACCTGTTGCGTGTAAGGGCGACCGAAACGCAAACGCATCGTTCGCGATTTTCAAGGTTCGAGAATATGCAACAGGTGTTTATAGTAAACGATCCGGCGGCACTCGCAAATAAACACGTTCTGCTGGTCGACGATGTGATCACCACCGGCTCAACACTGGAAGCCTGCGGTACGGAACTGCTAAAGGTTGAAGGACTAAAGCTGAGCATAGCAACTATCGCCTATGCCGTTTGAGCACGATTAATGAATTGAATGATTTACGGGCGCGAAGACGGCGCCTCGTTAGCCTTTCGCAGCTTAACTGATCATTTTAACCCCTTACTTTTTGAAACTTGCTTAGCTTATCATAAAGGCCTTTGGGATCAAATGGCTTCAGGACATAGTCGTTCATCCCGGCTTCATTGATCTCACTGATGTCGCTGTTCATCACTGAAGCAGTGAGCGCGATAATGGGCAGCTTCTGAAAAAACTCTTCCGGTTTGGAACGGATAATTTGGGTTGCCTCCAGGCCGCCCATTACGGGCATGTGAATATCCATCAAAACCACATCCAGTTCGCGGTTAGCCACGATCTTATCAACCGCTTCCTGGCCGTTCTCAGCAAATTCCGTCGATGCGCCCCACTTGCCCAGCACCTTGCTGATCAGTAACCTGTTAATCTGGTTGTCGTCTACAACCAGCACGTTCAATTGTAATCCTGTTTCCACGTCGCTAAGATTATTTTTCAGATGGATATATTCTTTGTCAAATTTAATACTAAATGAGAAAGTCGAGCCTTTGCCGGGCATGCTTTCCACATGAATTTCAGACTTATGAAGCTCGACCAGCTTTTTCGATATAGTCAGCCCCAGGCCCGTGCCGCCGTATTTGCGCGACGTATCGGCCGTCGCCTGTTTAAATGATTCAAATATGGTGTTTATTTTGTCATTTGCAATGCCGATGCCGGTATCAGTTACGGCAAAGCGTATTTGCACCTGCCTGCTGCTTTGCTTAACTAAGTCCAAGGCGATTTTCACCCCACCCTTTTCGGTGAATTTAATGGCATTGCCCACCAGGTTCAGCAATACCTGGCACAAGCGGGTACGGTCTCCTACCACTGATCGCGGTATGGCTTCATCAATCGAATAGTCGAGGTATATCTTCTTTTCACTTGCGTTGAACTGCATGGAGCTGGCAATGCTTTGAACCAGTTCGCGCAGGTCTATGCTGGTTTTTTCCAGTTCAATATTCCCGCTTTCGATCTTTGTAAAATCAAGCACATTGTTGATCAGCGTCATCAGGTTCTCGGCCGAAAAACGCAGGATGCCCAGGTTCTCCTTTTTAATTTCGGCCGTATTTTCGTCCATCAGCACATGCGACATACCGATTACCGCGTTAAGCGGGTTGCGTATCTCATGGCTCATCACCGAGATGAACATATCTTTGGCCCGGCTTAACTGCAGCGCTTCTTCCTTGGCGGCGATAAGTTCCATTTCGGCCTTTTTCCTGTCCGTTATATCAACGAGCGAGCCTACCTGGTACTCAACGACACCATCCGCGTTTACCAGCGGGTTATTTGACACCAGTACCCATACCGGCTGCCCGTCTTTCCGGTACAATTTGAGCTCGACCTGGTAAGGCTTGTATTGTTCAAAGTCGGCAACCGCCCGGTTGAATACCTCCATATCGGTGTCTGCGCCTACGGCGTCGGTACTGACGCGTTTGCCTTTTACGTCCGCAAGCGAATATCCAAGCAGCTTTTCGTGGGCATCGTTTATCCAAACAACTTTCCTGTCAATGTCGCGTATCACAATGCCGGTAGGCGACTTTTGAGCCGCGAATAACAATATATCCAGCTCGCTTTTGGCTTTCTTCTCTGAAGTAATGTCCCTGCCGCCGCCATACCATTTGTTATCTTTAAACGTTAGCGACCATTTGAGCCATTTGACATCGCCTTCGCCGGTTACTACCGGCGTTTCTAACC
>JAFDZK010000189.1 GCA_018267005.1 Bacteroidota bacterium | reverse complement strand
TACAACGCATTTTTTCTTTTCCTGATTTTCGAGATCACGTCGCTGGTGGTCTATGTTAAATATAACTCTTTTCAGAAGGCAACTTTTATTAATTCGGCAAATAAGGTTACAGGCGGGCTGTACACGCAGGCTAACAAACTGTACGGCTATCTGTCGCTGCGCGAAGTAAATGACAGTTTGGCCAGGGAGAACGCCCGTTTACGCGGTGAGCTTAAGTCGTCGTTTTATGCCGACTCGGCGGCAAAGAAGCAGGTGGTCGATACGATTTATAAGCAGCAGTATACCTACATCGAGGCCAAAGTGATCAACAATTCGGTAAACCGCAGCAATAATTACCTGACCATCGAT
This sequence comes from Bacteroidota bacterium, assembly GCA_018267005.1. Lineage (GTDB taxonomy): Bacteria > Bacteroidota > Bacteroidia > Sphingobacteriales > Sphingobacteriaceae > Mucilaginibacter. The sequence goes on along the minus strand of JAFDZK010000189.1, from coordinate 8,484 downwards.
AAAGGCAGCATCCAGGGTGTCGCAAAGGGTATGGGCGTTATCTGCAGCTCGGGACTGGTCGGCAAAGTGGTATTTGTGGGACAGCATTTATCCGTTGTGCAATCGTTGCTGCACAAAGATTCCCGGTTTAGCGCCATGCTGGCAAACGACAAACAATTAGGGTACATCGAATGGAGCGACGACCTGGATCCGCATAAAGGTTACTTGAAAGACGTATCCAACAATGCATCGCCCAAATTAGGCGAGGAAGTGGTCACTTCGCAATATTCGCTTTTCCCGGCAGGTATTCCAATTGGGAAAGTAACCAATCTGCATACGCGTGCCGGCGGCTTCTCGCTGAATATGGAAGTTAGGCTCGCGGTCGATTTCAGCAAGCTGCAATACGTGGATGTGATAGTCAATAAGCTGGCAGAAGAACAGGCGGGACTGGAGGCCCAGGAAAAGAAAGATGAGTAGGCTGATCTTCAATAATTTCATTCGGTTTGTCGTGTTGGTGGTCCTGCAGGTTTTCCTGCTCAAGAACGTTACGTTATACAACCTGTCCACGCCGTACGTGTACATTATGTTCATCATGCTGCTACCGTTCGAAATACCGAATATCCTGTTGTACGCGTTTGCGTTCTTAATCGGTATTACTGTCGATGCGTTTTACGATACTCCCGGCCTGCATGCCGCATCGTGTGTGTTGCTGGCCTTTGTCCGGATATTATTCATCAGCATAACCGTGCAGAAGGAAGGTTTTGATAACGAACCCGAGCCTACCATGAGCAATATGGGCTTCCGTTGGTTCTTTACCTATGCCCTTATACTGACGTTGTTCCACCACTTTTTCCTGTTCAACCTCGAAGTTTTCCGCTTTTCAGAAATACCATACACGCTTAGCCGTTTTGTAATGAGTTCGATGTTTACCGTATTTTTGATCGTGCTTACCGGGTTTTTATTTTACAGGAGGAAAGAGCGCAGCAAATGAACAGTTTTTTTGAGCGGCGGTACGTCATAGCCGGCATTTTTATAATACTCATACTCACGCTGCTTGCCAGGCTCTTCTACATCCAGATCATCGATAAACGCTACCTGCTTTACGCACAGGATAACGTGCTCCGCCGCGTATACCAGAACCCTGCGCGCGGGCCCATCCTCGACCGAAACGGCAAGATATTGGTGCAAAACCAGCCTTTCTACGACATCATGGTAATACCTAAGCAGGTAAAACCATTTGACACCCTCGAATTTTGCAAGTTGCTGGGCATCGATAAAGCCGAGTTTGATAAAAGGTTTCAGAAAGCCATCAAATATTCACCCAATTTATCGTCGGTATTTGAAAAGCAGCTCACGCCGCAGCTTTACGCCGCCTTCCAGGAACGTTTATCCGAATTCCCGGGCTTCTTTTCATCGACCCGTTACCTGCGTACTTACCCCGATTCCGTGGCTGCCCAGTTTTTAGGTTACATCGGCGAGGTGACGGATAGGGATATCAAACGTTCAGGCGGGTATTACCACCCCGGCGATTTTATCGGAGTTACGGGTGTCGAACGTTCTTATGAAGATGTTTTGCGCGGGCGCCGCGGAGTGCAAAACTTGCTGGTCGACTCGCGCAACCGGCCCAAAGGATCATACGCCAATGGCGCTTATGATACGGCCGCCGTTGCCGGTGAACGGCTGATCTCATCGCTCGATCTGCGCATACAAAAGCTTGGAGAGAAGCTGATGCATAACAAAGTGGGCAGTATCGTGGCGATTGAACCGTCGACCGGTGAGATACTGTGCTATGTAAGCAGCCCAACCTACGACCCCAACCTGATGGTAGGACACGACCGGGGGAATAATGCAGCCGCGTTGTATAAGGATCCTTATAAACCGTTTTTTATCCGGCCAATACAGGCTTACTACCCGCCGGGTTCGTCATTTAAGCCGCTAAGCGCCTTGATAGGTCTTCAGCAGGGCATTATTACTCCCGAAACCAGTTATGATTGTCACGGCGTTTACTGGGCCGGCAATCACCCGGTCCCTTGTTTTCACCACGAGGCACACGGCGTAGTAAATCTTAGTGGCGCCGTGGCCGAATCATGCAACGGTTATTTTTCGATGGTCTTCCAAAGGGTGATGGATCAGAAAGGGGTAAAGAATATCGAGCCCGTGTATAATACCTGGCGTGATGAGGTAGCGAAATTTGGCCTCGGATCGAGATTGGGCCTGGACATGCCCAGCGAAGGCCGGGGTAATTTGCCAAAATCGACTGTGTACGATAAGATGTATAAAGGCCCAAACTGGCGTTCCAGCACCATCGTATCGCTTGCAATAGGGCAGGGCGAATTGGAGGCAACGCCGCTCCAGATGGCCAATATCGAATGTGTCATTGCGAATCATGGATATTATTATAAGCCTCACCTGATCAAGAGCATCGGAGACAAGGAGGTGATCAAACAGGACTATAAAGAAAAGCACGAAGTCGGCATTGATTCGCAATACTTTGAGCCCGTTATCGATGGGATGCAGCGGGTTGTAGAGAGTGGTACGGCGGCTTCATCCAAAATACCGGGCATAATAATGTGCGGTAAAACCGGCACAGCACAGGTACACGGCGAGGATAACTCGGTGTTCGTTGCATTTGCGCCGCGCGAAAATCCGAAGATAGCTATCGCTGTGGTGGTGGAAAACTCGGGGCAGGGGGCAACCTGGGCCGCGCCGATTGCCAGCTTTATCGTCGAAAAATATTTGAAGGATAGTATCAGCGTGCGGCCATCGGGTATTACGCCGGAATATTTCATGAATGCGAATCGCCTGCCCGACCTGGGTAACTATGGCGAAAAGCTGAAGGCCAAACCCGTGCCCAAGGACACGCTGAACAAAATGGGCATTGATACGTCGGATAAGCATGAAACTAAATCGGCTTCGAACAGGAAGAAGAATAAACCCGTCCAGGACAAAGAGCTTGCAGCCCTGACAAAGCAGGAAGAAGATGAGTAATACGCAACAGAGAAGCTTTTTTTTCAATGTCGACTGGCTGATGGTCTTCATTTACCTGGCTCTGTGCGCTATCGGGCTCGCGAATATCCATTCGGCGATGTTTGATGAGAAATATCCGACCTTTCTCGATTTCAATACCGACTACGGCAAACAGTTGATCTATGTGATGGTGGGCGTAACTACCGGGATCTTTATTTTATTGCTCGATACCCGTTTCTTTAGCGCTTTGGCGCCTTTTTTCTATGGAATAACTGTATTGCTGTTGATGCTGGTACTGGTTGTCGGCCGTAATGTCGGTGGTAACCAGGCCTGGATATCGCTTGGCGGGGGCTTCCGGCTGCAGCCATCGGAATTTGCCAAGCTGACCACCTGCCTGCTGCTGGCGCGCTATCTGAGCGGCACCAATATCCGGGTGACAGAAACCAAGTCGCTACTTGTAGCCGCAGCCATCATCGGCTTTCCCATGCTGCTTATTATGCTCCAACCTGATGCAGGCTCGACCCTGGTTTTTAGCTCACTGATATTCGTCCTGTACCGCGAGGGCCTGTCGCCTTATTTCCTTATCCTGGAAGGTTTGTTTATAACGCTTTTTGTGCTGACGCTAAAGCTCAATAGTCCCTGGTTTATAGTCGGGGCTTTGGCAGCGTTCGCCGTTATGATTGTGCTGCTCGGAAGGCGAAACCGTAAACTAATGCGGACCGTCGGCATAGGCCTGGCCATCTGCATTTCGTTTGTGTTCTGCGTAAGGTTTATTTACACCAAGGTTTTAAAACCGCACCAGAAAGTACGTATAGACATTGTGCTCGGCATTACCAGCGACCCTAAGGGCAAAGGCTATAATGTCCATCAATCCATGATAGCCATCGGCTCAGGCCAGATGTGGGGGAGAGGCTATATGCGTGGCACGCAAACCAAATTCTCTTTCGTTCCCGAACAGGGTACCGACTTTATTTTTTGTACCGTAGGCGAGGAGTGGGGCTTTGCGGGATCGGTCGTTGTGCTGGGGCTATACCTGCTGCTTGTGCTCCGTATCATCCGCATCGCGGAACGGCAGCGATCGCCTTTTTCGCGTATTTATGCTTATGGAGTGGCATCGGTCATATTTTTCCACGTCGTCATCAATGTTGGCATGACCATCGGTATTGTGCCTTCCATCGGTATACCATTGCCGCTCATCAGTTATGGTGGTTCCTCCCTGCTCAGTTTTACCATCATGCTTTTCATCCTCATCAAACTCGACTCGAACAGGATGGGGATAGTTTGACCTATTTCGGCTTTATTCGTGAAAAGTTTGGATGCAGACAGCCGCCCTAACGTTAAAATAACCCCAGTTGCCCGTTATCGTCCATCTCGATATCATCAGGATTGGTGATCTCGAAATCTATTTTTTTGGGCGGGGATTGCACCGGTTCAGAGGACGATTCCACCGATTTTGGGTTTTCTGATTCCACCGATTTTTCTTCGGACGATTTTACCGATTTTGGTGACTCCGTCGATGGAGCCTCATCTGTGTCTGTCTTTTCTTCAGGAGTGGTAATAATCTCGGTGTCTTCGACCGAATCCGGTTCGGGGTCGGGAACGTCAGCTTCATCGTCGTGTTCGGTTATCAGCTCGATCTTTTTCACCACGTGGGCCGACAAACGGTTGCCCATGGCTTTCATGCCTTTCACGTCGATCAAATCGGCGAGGTTGACCTCGATGGTTTCCGGTGTTTCAGTCTTACCCTTCAGTTGGTCGACCTTAACAACCGGCTGTTTCGCGCCTGAGATCAGCACTAATTTCGAGCCACCTTCCTCGCTAATGACGCTGGTTTGTTTACCGATGGCAGTATTCTCGAACTTGAAGCGCTTCACCATATAGTTCTTAGACTTGCCCTCGAAGTGCACAACGGTATAAACCTTTTCCGGATCATATTTTTCGATCAGGAGCATCTTGTCATCAAAATGGTTATTCAGGTCGAAGCTGGTGAGTTCGTAAGTGCCGTCGCTTAACACCGTCAATACGCGGTCGTCGCCGTCGAATTCGCCCAGGTATTTGCCGCGGCCGTCAGCATTCAGGCGTTTCAATATATCGTCGTACCATATCTTTCGGCCGGCCAGGGTCGAAACACCTTTGCTTTTCAGCACGATCTTTTTCACCGGGTACTTGGTGACGATATTTCCCATCGAGCCACGGCCTTTGATAGCTACCGCCGCAAAGTCTTCGTCGAACTGTAGCTTACGCAACTTGGAATGCGGTTTCAGGCTAATGTTTACCACTTCCGCTTCCCCGTTCGGGTTTGCTGTAAAGTACAGCACCTTCGAGCCTTTGCTGCCCTTGGTCAGGTCGTATTCCTTATCGCGCGTTACGCCTACTACTGAGAAGCGCTTGATATAACTCACGCCGCTTTGACCGTCTTTATAGATCATGTTATAGACCGTGCGTTCGTCGTTCTTCTTAAACACACCCGCATGGATGATGTCTTTTCCCACAAAAACTTTTTCCTGCACCTTAGTGATGATGCATTTGCCATCGCCGCGGAATACGATGATCTCGTCGATGTCCGAACAGTCGCACACGAACAGGTCCTTCTTCAAACCTGTGCCGATGAAACCGTCTTCCTGGTTCATGTATAGCTTCACGTTGGCCAGGGCTACCTGCGCCGCTTCCACCTTATCAAAAGTGCGTAGCTCGGTCTTGCGCTCGCGACCCTTGCCGTATTTTTCTTTCAGTTTTTCGAACCAGGCGATGGCATACTCGGTGAGGTGTTTCAGGTGGTGTTTTACCTCTTTGATCTCTGCCTCCAGCGCCTTCATCTGCTCGTCCGCCTTTTTTACGTCGAACCGGGTGATGCTGCTCATGGGCTTGTCGATCAGCTTCTTGTAGTCTTCGGGTAATATCTCGCGGTAAAATTGCGGGAAGAACGGTGTAAACAGCTTGTTTAAAACCTCGACCACCACATCAAAGCTGCCCGAATTCTCGTATTCCGAATTCTTGTACATTCCTTCCTGGATGAATATTTTCAGCAGGTTGCTGAAGAATATCTTCTCCATCAGCTCTTTCAGGCGTATCTGCAGCTCCTGTTTCAGCAGCTCTTTGGTGTACTCCGTGCTTTCGGACAGCATGTCATTCACGCTCATAAAGCGCGGCTTGTCCTCCTGTATTACGCAGGTATTTGGCGAGATGGAAACCTCACAGTCGGTAAAGGCATACAACGCGTCGATGGTCACATCGGGTGAGATGCCCGGCGCCAGGTGGATGATGATCTCTACATCCCTGGCCGTGTTATCCTCGATCTTTTTGATCTTGATCTTGCCTTTATCATTGGCCGCGATCACGCTGTCGATCAGGCTGCCCGTAGTGGTGCCGAAAGGTATCTCGGTTATCGCCAAAGTCTTCTTATCCCGCTCCAGAATTTTCGCACGGACACGTATTTTTCCGCCGCGCTGGCCTTCATTATAAGCCGAAGCGTCGGCCAAACCGCCGGTCGGGAAATCGGGCACCAAATTTGGCCGGACACCCTGCAATACACCTATCGAAGCATCAAGCAACTCTATAAAATTGTGCGGTAATATCTTCGTAGCCAAACCTACGGCGATACCTTCCGCGCCTTGAGCCAGTAACAGCGGAAACTTAACCGGCAGCGTCACCGGCTCTTTATTACGTCCGTCGTAGCTGGCCTGCCATTCAGTAGTATCAGGGTTAAAAACAACTTCGTTGGCGAATTTCGACAGGCGCGCTTCAATGTAACGCGGGGCCGCTGCTGAGTCGCCGGTAATTGGATCGCCCCAGTTGCCCTGGCAGTCGATCAGCAGATTCTTTTGCCCCAATTGCACCATCGCGTCGCCGATAGAAGCATCGCCGTGGGGGTGATATTTCATCGTGTTGCCGATGACATTGGCCGCCTTGTTAAAGCGCCCGTCGTCCATCTCCTTCAGCGAGTGCAGGATACGGCGCTGAACAGGCTTCAGCCCGTCGTTGATATGCGGCACGGCGCGGTCCAGGATTACGTAGGAGGCATAATCTAGGAACCAGTTCTCATACAACCCGCCGAGGGAAGTTACATTGTGCAGTTTTTCGTCGTTAGTATCTGGCAAACCATTGCCCGGCTCTTCACTCATTCTTTAGCAAAAATAGAATGGGTAAATATATAGATTATGTGCAGATGTGCGGATTTCAGAGGCGCGGATTTAATTAACATTTGCACACGAAGACCGGGGTTATTTAGTGAGACTGGTTATATTGGTTATGCCGGTCTCGCTAATAACCCCGGCGCAGCGTTTCCGGCTTTGGGTTCCGGCTGCCCGGGCTTTACGCCACTTAAACCTGCAAAAACTTTGAAAAACCGAAAACTATCCCTACATTTGCAGCCCCGTTAAGTACGGGTAAAACATTAAAACAAAGCAAGATAATGCAACAGTACGAAACCGTGATCATTCTTACCCCGTTGTTATCTGAAGAAAATGCTAAGGAGGCTATCGCCAAATACAGCAAAATTTTGAAGGATAACGGAGCCGAAATTGTCCAGGAGGATAATTGGGGTTTGAGGAAACTAGCGTACCCGATCAACAAAAAGACCACAGGGTACTATCACTTAACTGAATTCAGGGCTCCGGGTGATTTAATTAACAAATTGGAGGTTGAATATCGTCGTGATGAGCGCGTTCTGCGTTTCCTGACGATTGCATTGGACAAGCACGCCATCGCTTACAACGAGAAAAAACGCAGCGGCGCTTTCAACCAGAAAAAAACCGCTAAAACTGAGGAGGCAGCAAGCTAATGGCAAACGAACAGATCCAGTACGTTACCGCTCCCAAGGTGGACGATAACCGCAAAAAATATTGCCGCTTCAAAAAGAACGGCATTAAGTACATCGATTACAAGGACGAGAAATTTTTGCTGAAGTTCATTAACGACCAGGGTAAAGTATTACCCCGCCGTTTGACCGGTACTTCGCTTAAATTCCAGCGCAAGGTGGCCCAGGCTGTAAAGCGTGCGCGCCACATCGGTTTGCTTCCTTACGTAACAGATTCATTAAAATAATCAGGGAGGTTAAAGCAATGGAAGTTATCTTAAAACAAGACGTTAAGAACCTCGGCGAGAAGGACGATGTCGTAAATGTAAAACCGGGTTACGGCCGCAATTACCTTATCCCGCAGGGATACGCTACGCTGGCCACTGAATCTGCCAAGAAAGTTCTGGCTGAAAACTTAAAACAAGCGCAGTTTAAGCAGGAAAAGATCCGCAAGGATGCCGATGCAATAGCTGCTAAACTGGAAGGCGTGAAGCTGACCATCGGCGCCAAAGCAGGCGAAACCGGGAAAATATTCGGTGCGATCAACACCATTCAAATTGCCGATGCTTTGAAGAAAGAAGGCTTTGAGGTTGACCGCCGCCGCATCACTTTCGACGAAGAACCCAAAATGATTGGCGAATACACCGCCAATCTGAACCTGCACAAAGAGGTTAAGGTAAAGGTTCCGTTTGAAGTGGTAGCAGAGTAATTTTGATTTCGGATTTCGGAAGTTCGATTTCGGA
>JAFDZK010000188.1 GCA_018267005.1 Bacteroidota bacterium | reverse complement strand
GATCGATTATAACGGTGCTGAGCTTAAAAAAATTATCGACGACCCGGAATTCATCAAACTTTTCGGTGATTTCAGAAACCAGGAAAAGACGAAAACCGTTCCCCGCGAGTATAGCGCCGATAATGAAAATATCGAATTGCTGAAACTGAAAAGCTTTATCGCCTGGCACGGCTTCTCCGACAAGGAGATGATGGACGAGGGTATCACCGCTCGCATCGCTGCGATGTCGAAAAAAATATTTCCATTAAATGTATTTTTGAACCATGCTATCGCTTAATCTTCATAAAATCTGCACGTCATGAACATAAAATATTACCTCGTTGCGGGTATTTTTTGCGCAACCCTGCATTCCTGTGTTATCCTTTCGCCTAAAAAATATAAGTCGCTGTTGGCCGAACGTGATTCGCTTCAGAACCGCAGTACCAGCCTGGAGGCGGAGCTTGCTGCCCTGCAGGCCGACACGATGCACCTTCATCACCAATTAGCCGAATTACAAAACAACTATGCGGCCTTGAATAGCAATTACAATAAACTGAACGACAATTATACCAACAGCTCGACCAGGGTTAGCCAGCTTTCGAGCGATTTGCAGAAAAGGGAGCAGCGCCTGAAGGAAGTAGAAGCCGCTTTGCAGAAACGTGATGCCGCTACCGCCGCGCTGAAAGAAAAATTGCAGCAGGCGTTGCTTGGCTTCCAGAACAGTGGTTTGTCGGTCGATGTTAAAGACGGTAAGGTTTACGTGTCGCTGGCAGATAAGCTGCTTTTCCCGACCGGAAGTATCACCATCGACCAGCATGGCAAAGACGCGCTTGTCCAGTTAGCCGCCGTACTGAACAAAGAACCTGATATCAATATCGCTGTTGAAGGGCATACCGATACCAAAAAAGTGATCAACCTGGGCCAGATCAAAGATAACTGGGACCTGAGCGTAATGCGTGCGACATCAGTGGTAAGGTTTCTTACATCCGCGCCTCAGAATGTCGATCCGCACCGGCTTACCGCTACGGGTAAAAGCGAGTATCAGCCGGTTGATCCGGGTACCACCCCCGACGCACTGGCCAAAAACAGGCGCATCGAGATTGTGCTGACGCCGAAACTGGACGAATTGTACAACCTTATAAAACAATAATTGCAGGCCCCTGAACAAGGGGCCTGTTTGTTTTGTTACCCAATAAGACCAGCCATGACGACATACGCTATCTTATCTGACATACACGGTAATTCCCTGGCTTTTGAAGCCGTACTGAGGGATATTAAAACACGGGGAATCGAGAAGCTCATTAACCTGGGCGATCACTTCTTTGGCGCGCTGGAACCGGAGGCAGTGGCTGCGATAATCCGTGAGAACGACATGCTTTGTATCAGCGGCAATACCGACCGCGAGATACTGCATAGTATCGACAGCGACTTTACAAAAGATGGCATGGACAGGGTAAAGGGCGATCTTTCTCAGCAAAGCATTTCGTGGCTGCGAAAATTACCTAAGACAGCCACTATGGACGGTCTGTTTTTCATTTGTCATGGTACGCCGGAAAGCGACGATGAATACCTTCTTGAAAAAGTGACAGCCAACGGCGTTTTTGTGCATAACGATGAGGACCTGGTGGAAAGAACCGCCCATATCAGCGAGCGTATAATCCTGTGCGGGCATTCGCATGTGAACAGGGTAGTTTATCTGTCGAACGATAAGATCATTCTAAACCCGGGAAGCGTCGGTTTACCAGCTTATTTGGGCAATGGCGAACATCGTTTTGCGATGGAATCCAATACGCCTCATGCCAAATACGCCATTGTTCGCGCCGACGGCGATGCGATCAGTATCGAGCAGGTGTTATGTGCGTACGATTGGCACAAGGCCTCGGAAAATGCTCGCCGGAATGGCAACGAAAAATGGGCAGATTTCCTGCTTTACGGACGAATGCCGAAGGATTTACGCATATAGTCCGAAAGAGTATTCAGCAATTTATGCATCGATTATCTTTCGGACTTTCTGACTTATGCGGACTTACGGACTAATCCACCTCCTCCATTAAGGTGTGGAACAGCGCGAACCGTTCTTCAAACTGCTTGTTGTGCGCTTCGTGAAGCCTTTCAAGGTGTTTATAATAGAAGTCGCTGTAACGTTCGATCTTATCGGTGGCGTACTGGATGCAATACGTAATGCCTTCGTTCGGTGAATCAAGCACGACCAGTATTTTATAACTATCGAAATTACCCGTCGCCAGTATGCCGGGAATATGGTTGGCTTTTATCCAGGCCATCCACTCGTCAGCAATGGCATCGTCAATTATAAATGTTTCGTTGTAGATCAGCATCGGGTAAATGTAGTTATTTAGAGGCAAGAACCAAGAGCCAAGATTAACATAGCAAGGCTCTCAACTACGACGCGTCCGGTTTGTCGCCCCGCAATAGCCTGAAACGTTTGCGCGCCTCGTTCAGCCACAGGCTGCCGGGGTAATCAGTTATGATCTTTTGGTAATAGGTTTTGGCCTGTTCCTTGTCGTTCAGTCGGTTTTCGTAAATATCGCCCAGCATAAAAACCGCGTCGTCGGCCCAGAGGTTAAACGGGTGTTCCTCCACGATCTTTTTGAGCAGGGTCACTGCATCGGTGTAATTTTTCTCCTGTATCCTGATCCTGGCTTTAGCCATCAGTATGTCGTCGTACAGGGCATTGTTAGGGTATTTATTATCAATACTGTCTAATATGGCGACGGCCTTGTCCGGTTGTTCGGCAAATATCTGCTCGTCGGCCCGGGCGTACATTTTCAGCGCATTCCCCGACGAGTCGGCAGCCAGGTTATCGGTTATCAGCAAGGAAAGATTTAGCGCGTCATTGGCGATCAATTGCGAGGTCGCGGCTTTTAGCACATCCAGTTGACCTTTGGCGAAGGCAAAGTCGCCCATATAATACGCCAGTTTTGCATTACGGAACTTTGCGTCCTGCGCGATGGCTGTATTAGGATACCCCGTTTCAACCTGTTCGTATAGCAAGGTCGCCTCGTAAGGCAGGCCGTTAAGCACATAGATATCTCCAAGGTCGAGCTTGCACGATGCTTCCATTCCCGCCCTTACGTCCGGAATTTTTAACGTTTCTTCCAGCAGTTTTTGGGCTTCGTTCAATTTATGCAATTTGAACGCCTGTAAACGCGCGAGACGCTGCATGGCGAATACGGTGTTGCGGTTTTTACCAAACTCATTAAGCAGACCGGAATAGTCGCTTTCGAGGCTGAGTAAGTCGCTTTGCGTGTATTTGCCCGATGTTACTAAAAGGTTTTTGGTATTGATCAGCTCGATCTTTGCCGGGATGTACAGCGAATTGTCTTTGCCTTTGCCGACGATGTATTCATATCCCCTGATAGCCGTTTCGTAAGCCTGGTTGGAGATCAGCGTCTGGCACAATTCAAAAATACTGTTGCCGTCGTCGTTTTGCCGGCGGCTCAGCGCCAGGGCCTGGTTCAGCGCCTGGTCGAACTGCTTCTGCTGCAAGAACTGCCAGGTAAGCAAGTCGGCGTAAATGGTCTGTTGCGGATCCCTTTGGATATGCTTGTACAAGGCAGCCTTGAGCATGTCGTAATCGGCCGCACCCTCAAAAATGCCCGACAGTGCATTTTCGGCCTGGTTTAAAAAGCTGGCGTTTTCAGGCAGAAAGTTCAGGTACTCTTCAACCAGGTCGGGCTTGTCCCTTTTAAAACGGTAAAGATTGATCAACTCGAACGAATATAGCCTGTCGTTATTCAGCAACTTGCGACCTCGCTGGAATATCTTGATCGCATAGTCGGCATTTTGCGCCTGGTAAAATTGCGAGGCCAGGCTCGATATTTCAGCGGGATCCGCAGGCAGATTTTTTATCAGTTCATCATATACCTGGTCGGCTTTGCCGATGTCCCCTTTTTGCGTGTAGATACGGCCCAGGGTTACCGGGTATTGATTATCGGCGGGATGCCTGCGCTGCATTTTTTTGGTAACGCTTTCGGCATCGTCAAATTTTTTCAGGCTCAGCAGGCAGTTTATATAATATGGATAATAACTTTCGTTATCTTGTTTGAACAATTTTAGATAGATAGCCAGCGCTTTTTGCGGCTCGCCGTCGGTGGTATATTGTCTTGCCAGTTGCAGGTCTGTGTCCTGGCCAAAAACGGACAAACAGCAAACAGACAGAAAGAAAATGATAATGGACGCTCGCTTCATTCAAATCAAAAATAGCCAATTAAAACCATTAAACCGGATAGGAGTATAACGTTGCGACGCGGTAAAATTGTAGTGACATTTTGTATCAGTAGTGTAAATTGCCTAAGTTTAACGTTACTTGCACAGAGAATATCTGCGAATGCCTTATAGATTCAGAGCCATATTTTTGTTAGCTATAGCCTTTGCGTTTTTTGCGTGCGGTCAACGGAGCGTGCGGGAAATACCGATCAGCGATTTTTTCAAAACACCCGAGGAAAGCCTTTTCCGCGTATCGCCCGATGGGAAATTCATATCGTATTTAAAGGCTTACGGAGGGCGGCAGAACGTGTTCATCCGTTCGTTTTCCGACACCAGCGCACGACGGGCCACCTCGTTTACCGATTATTCCGTAAGAGAATATTCCTGGACTTATCATAACCAGATCGTATTTATAAAAGATGTTATCGCCAGCGACGAATACAAGATTTATGTGCTTGACGCTAATACGCTGCAGGTTCGTAACTTGTTGTCGCTGGAAAAAGGACGGATAAGATTGGTAAGCAACCGGTTTGAGGGCGACCCGGATGTGATTACCATCGCGATGAACAAACGCGATCCGGCCAATTTCGACATCTATAAGCTCAATATAAAAACCGGTGAGCTTACGCCATACCTGGTCAACCCCGGTAACATAACGGAATGGTTTCCCGATGACGACGGCCGGATACGGCTGGTAAAATCGTCGGATGGCGTCGACGAGACCATACTTTACCGGGCCGACGACGACTCGCCTTTCCAGCCCATCATCAAAAATAATTTTAAAAACCGGGTACAGCCTATAGCCTTTATCAATGACAAACATCTTTTTTACGCGCTTTCAAACGTGAACCAGGATAAAACCGCGCTGGTAGTGATCGACGCTACGACCGGCAAAGAGGTCAATACAGTGTTCAAATGTGATAAGACTGATATAGACAAAGTGGATTATTCGCGGAACAAGCACCGTGTCGAGCTCGCCGTATGCGAGGAAGAAAAGCCGAAAAAGAACTTCTTAAACGCCGAGATAAAGTCTTTTTATGATACGTTGTCGAAACAGCTTCATGCATCGGAGATCAACATTGTCGGACGGGATACTGCCGAAAACAAATTTGTGATTTTTACCTACAGCGACAGGAATCCGGGCACCTACTACCTGTATGAAAAGAACGAGAACAAGCTGACAAAGCTTGGCGATATTAATTCGAGCATAAAGGCCTCGGAGCTTTGCACAATGCGCCCCGTATCGTTCAGGTCGAGAGACGGAATCACGATAAACGGTTACCTTACCTTGCCCCGGGGCTCGAAAACGACCGATCTGCCTGTGGTGGTAATGCCCCATGACGGGCCATGGCGGAGCAGGAACAATTGGGGCTATAGTGACGAGGTGCAGTTCCTGGCCAACAGGGGTTATGCCGTATTCCAGGTAAATTACCGCGGCTCGACGGGTTATGGCAAGGCATTCCTGAATGCAGGGTTTAAACAGGCCGGCGGCAAAATACAGGATGACATAACGGATGGCGTATTATGGCTCATCAGGCAAAAAATAGCCAATCCGAAAAAGATCGCGCTGTTCGGCGGCGGTTTCGGCGGTTTCTCCGCATTGTACGGCATCTCTTTCCACCCTGAACTGTATAACTGTGCGATCGTTCAATACGGGCTGATCAACTTTTTTACGTATATCAAGGATGTGCCGCCCTATTTTAAGCCCAGGCTGCAGATGCTGTACGAGATGGTTGGGAACCCTGAGACAGATGCCGAACAGCTCAGAGCCATCTCACCGGTATTTCATACCGATAAGATAAAGGCTCCGCTGTTGATTTTCCAGGGCGCTAAAGACGAGCGCGCAAATATCAGCGAACTGAACCAGTTTGTGCGCGAACTAAAGAAGCAAAATGTGCCGGTAACTTATTACCTGAAGCCTGACGAACGCAATGTTTTCAGGAGCGAGCATAACAGGATGGATATGTATGCCGCTATAGAAAAATTCCTCGATGAAAATATGCGGGTTGGACGTTGAACCCGTTTACCATGAAGACAGAGAAGAGCGCTTACCGGAAAAATTTTTCATTGATCATCGCCTTCCTGATCCTCATTTCGGTGACGTTTATCGTCGCGCTTTTTGTTGCTTATGATCTGACGTCAAAATACGCCGAGAGCGAGTTTGCGTCGAGAAAGATCGACGTCCACGAGCAGACACTGAAGCCTTATTACGACTTCTTCCAAAACCGTATACCCGAAATAACCTTTTACCAGGGTTACCTTGATTCAGCTTCCGCGGCCCATTACTCGTTCTCCACTTTCCGCGACTACCCATTTGTAAAGCACATCGTATTTTACGAGATAGAAATAGGAAGCCCTGGGCTAGCGAACAATAACACAGGCGCCAACCTGGATATTCGTCTTAAGTCGATCTATCAGTATTCGCTGCGAAATAGAAAACTTGTAACAAGTAAACGGTCAATGCCGGAAAATTACAGCGATTTTGAAACCATGGCCACTAAGCTGAATAATTTCATAGCTGTGGCCGACACGACGCACGAGCCGACTCAGGACGAAAAATTCAAAACTTTTTACGACATCCAGCCCGGCAAAATAAGCTATCTGAACATTCCGCGGCGGGAGGAAATAAAACGGTACCGCGAAATACAAAAAGGCATTAAACAGCGCAGCGTATACAAGCAAAACATGATGACCTTTGCCCTCGACCAAAATATGTTGAAGGTGAAGAATAATCATCCCGAGCTATATAAGACGGTTTCGATTCAACCTGTAGTTTACGACCCGATCGAAAATGACGATAATAATATTACGACCGAAGCCGGATTGCCGGGCGCCTTTTCGGATTACAAGCTGTATTTCAGTTCGCCCAAAAACTACCTGGATGCCGAAGTTAACCGCAGGTTTATGCCGATTGCGGCTATGGTACTGCTGATCTATGCTTTTTTAGTGGCGATCGGTTGGCTCATTTACCGCAACCTGGACATCAACATGAAGCTCTTCAAGCTGCAATATGATTTTATCAATAATTTTACCCACGAATTTAAAACACCTGTAAGCGTCATCAAGATCGCGGGCTCCAACCTGCGCAGCGACAGCGAACTAAGCGAGCGGCAGCGAAGGCACTACGGTAAAATCCTGGACGAGGAAGCTGATAAACTGAACGACCTGATGAATAAGCTGCTCTCGTTCACCCAGCTCGAAAACAATGCCATACAAGCCAAGCGGGAAGAAGTGAATATGGAGGACTTTGTAAATGGCTATATTGAAACTTTCCGGATCAGGTACCCTGACTTTAAGATCAGTTATAAAATACACGGTATCAGTAACTTTTATACAGATCCGGTGTTATTGGGAAGTATATTCCAGAACCTGATGGAAAATGCTTACAAATATTCAAATCCCGGCCAAAGGCAGTTGCACATCGACGTAAAAAGTGAAAAACGAAATATCATATTTTCCTTTATTGACCAGGGTATTGGTATAGGCAGGGCAGAGCTCAAAAATATCTTCCAAAAATTTTATAAGATCGAAAATAAATACAACCAGAATGGCAGCGCGGGGCTGGGTTTGGCTTTTTGCAAGGAACTGGCTAATTTTATGGGCGGAGAAATTACTGTAAACTCAAAAATAAACGAAGGCTCGGAATTCATCGTTACGCTTCCCTACGAAGCGGCCGGGTAAAAACTGAAATCAAGATGGATAAGGAAATAAAAATAGCATTGGTCGAGGACGATGAAAATTTGCGGTTCCTGGTAGCCGAACGATTGCAATCGGAGGGATATAAAGTATTTGAAGCGGATAATGGCGACGAGGCCGAGGCGATGATCCTTGCCGAGCAGCCGCATATTGTCCTGCTCGACTGGATGCTTCCCGGCAAGCCGGGCGCTGACGTATGTGCCGGTATCAGGAAACAGGGCTTTGATAAATTCGTGATCATGATGACCGCCAAAGCACAGGACGTCGATAAGATCGAAGCCTATAATTTTGGCGTATCCGATTACATCACCAAGCCTTTCAATATGGATGTGCTGGTGGCGATGATCGATAATAAGATCAAATTTTCGCTGAATGGCGACAAATCCGAGTCGCACAAGTTCGCTAATATGGAACATCATCCGAATATGCACCTGCTGGTAAGAGATGGGCGAAAAGTGGAATTAACCATATTGGAGAACCGCATCTTGCTTTATTTCCTGAAAAACAAGAACAAGGTGATCAACCGCGAAGAACTGATGATGGAAGTATGGGGCTACAACGCCGATGTGAACACGCGTACGCTGGACATGCATATCGTTCGCTTGAGAAAGAAGATTGAAAACAATCCTGATTCGCCGCAATACCTGCAAACCGTTAGGGGAATAGGATATAAGTTTGCTTACGAAGGTTGAGGTCGGAGTTCCGATGTCAGATCTTCTGATAGGCGGTTGAGAGTATAAAATCGCCGAAAAAGCGTTTTTGAACTATTATTTTATAACCTTCGTTCACGAAACAGTTTTCCATATCAGGTAGCTTTGTGGCTTCTATATGGCAGGTTATCCTGAAGAAAACGATCATAGACCTTAGTAAAAATCGCTGCCACCATTTGCCCGTGAGGTGAAAATCGGTATTGAGCCAAGTCCCGCCAGGCTTGAGGCTTTTGTGGATGTGGCTAAATATTTTTTGTAGGCTCTGCTCCGTAAAATTGTCGAACAGGAAT
>JAFDZK010000187.1 GCA_018267005.1 Bacteroidota bacterium | reverse complement strand
AACAGGGACAGGAACTGAAAGAAGAAGCGGATACCAGCAGCAGCAAATGATATATTTAAGAATTTAATATAAAACAATATCGAATATCTATAGCCGAACGGTGAAGTAATTTCGGTGTTCATTTCTTCCGATGATAACAGCCAGGGATAATCTTTTGCGATCGCTTTCCGGGCCCGAAAAGGTTTGGGATATCATAATCGTTGGCGGCGGCGCAACGGGTTTGGGTACCGCATTGGACGCCGCCTCGCGCGGATTTGAAACGCTTTTATTGGAACAGGCCGATTTTGCCAAAGGCACGTCCAGCCGGAGCACCAAGCTGGTCCACGGAGGGGTCCGCTACCTGGCGCAGGGAAATATCGGGCTGGTTCGCGAGGCCCTCCGCGAACGCGGCCTGTTACTAAAAAATGCACCGCACCTGGTAAAAAACCTGCCTTTCGTCATCCCGGTCTATAGTTGGTTCGGCAGGATGTATTATAGCATGGGGCTGCGCATGTATGACTTGCTTTCAGGCAGGCTGAGTTTTGGTAAGACGCGAAGCATCCCTAAGGCGGAAGTAATTAAGCTTTTACCTGGCATTGAACCAAAGGGACTAAAAGGAGGGGTGGTCTATCATGACGGTCAGTTCGACGATGCGAGGCTGGCCGTCAACCTCGCCCAAACCTGCCTGGAACAGGGTGCAATCGTGCTGAATTATTTCCATGTTACCGGGCTGAAAAAAGATGGGCAAAAGATATCGGGTGTAATTGCGGTCGACCTGGAAACCGGCAAAGAATACAGGCTTAAGGCCAGATCGGTCGTTAACGCGACCGGCGTCTTTGTGGACGACGTATTGCAAATGGATTCGCCCGGGACAAAACCACTGGTACGACCCAGCCAGGGCGTGCACCTCGTTCTCGACCGTTCGTTTATGCCATCAAAGGATGCATTGATGATTCCCAAAACGGAAGACGGGCGCGTGCTTTTCGCCGTACCTTGGCATGATAAGCTGGTTGTTGGAACTACAGATACTCCCCTGGACGAATATAGCCTGGAACCGGCGGCGCTGGAATCTGAAATTGAATTCATTTTGAAAACCGCGCGAAAATATTTGAGCAGGCAACCTCAGCGAAGGGACGTGCTGAGCGTATTTGCCGGCTTAAGGCCGTTGGCTGCGCCGCAGCATAGCGCTGCCAAAACCAGGGAAATATCACGCAGCCACCGGATCATCGTGTCGGACTCGGGACTGGTAACCGTTACCGGCGGCAAATGGACCACGTACCGAAAAATGGCTGAAGACACGCTCGGCAAAGTAATCGAGACTGCCAACCTGGAACAGGTACAGTGTAAAACGATGGATCTATCGATTCATGGCAGCATGCACACTACGGATTGGAACGACCATTTGTATGTATATGGCAGCGACCGTGAAAAGGTATTGGCACTGGCAAAAGAGAATCCCGGATGGGGCAAAAAGCTGCACCCGAAATATGATTACCTTCAGGCCGAAGTGATTTGGGCCGTCAGGCATGAAATGGCCCGGACGGTTGAGGATGTGCTGGCCCGCAGGGTGCGTTTGCTTTTTCTTGACGCACAGGCGGCAATGGATAGCGCTCCGCTGGTGGCAAAATTGATGGCTGCTGAGCTTGGGAAGAATAGGGGCTGGCAGGAGGGACAGGTCGCTTCGTTTCTTCAACTTGCCGGCAATTATTTATTGCAGTCTTAATGTTTATCCATTAGATTTATGCACCAATTATTTTTAAATCCTAAATGGAACATTACATTCTGGCCCTCGACCAGGGCACGACCAGTTCACGCGCCATTGTGTTTGATCACAATGGACAGATCAGGTCGGTAGCGCAAAAGGAATTTACGCAGATATTTCCTCAGCCGGGGTGGGTGGAACACGACCCGAACGAGATATGGTCGTCGCAGGCCAGCGTTGCCGCGGAGGCTACGGTGAAAATGGGTATCAACGGCACGAATATCAAGGCCATCGGGATAACCAACCAGCGCGAAACTACCATTGTATGGGACAGGAACACCGGCGAACCCGTTTATAACGCCATCGTGTGGCAGGACAGGCGCACCGCAGGCTTTTGCGACAAATTAAAGCAAGACGGGCATTCGGAGCTGATTCAATCAAAAACCGGGTTGATCATCGACGCCTATTTTTCCGGCTCGAAAATTCGCTGGATATTAGATAACGTGCCCGGGGCAAGAGCCAAGGCCGACGCGGGCGAACTGGCCTTCGGCACTGTAGATAGCTGGCTGGTTTGGAAATTCACGCGCGGCAAAGTGCATGCAACCGACGTAACTAACGCCAGCCGCACGATGCTGTTCAACATCCGGACGCTGGAATGGGATGATGAGCTGCTGAAAATATTCGATATACCGAAAAGCATGCTGCCCGACGTGAAACAAAGCAGTGAGCTTTACGGCGAAACGGCGACTACTATCTTCGCATCAAAAATTCCGATTACAGGCATCGCCGGTGACCAGCACGCGGCGTTGTTCGGGCAGATGTGCACCGGGAACGGCATGGTGAAAAATACTTACGGTACGGGCTGTTTTATGCTGATGAACATCGGCGAGCATTTTATAGCCTCAAAAAACAACCTGCTCACGACCATCGCCTGGAGGACCAACAACCAAACTTATTATGCCTTTGAAGGCAGCATTTTTATTGGCGGTGCAGTGGTGCAATGGCTGCGCGACGGCCTGGGTGTGATCAAATCATCCGCCGATGTGGAAAAGCTGGCCCTAAGTGTGCCAGATACCGGCGGTGTTTATTTCGTGCCCGCTTTCGCAGGTTTGGGTGCGCCCTATTGGGACCCGGAAGCACGCGGCACCATTGTGGGCATTACCCGCGGTACAACTGCCGGGCATATCGCGAGGGCGGCGCTTCAGTCGATCGCGTACCAAACGATGGATGTGCTAAAAGCCATGGAAGCCGATGCCGGTGTGCCGATCAGCGAGTTGCGTGTCGACGGCGGAGCCACGGCAAACGACCTGCTGATGCAATTCCAGGCTAATTTGCTCAATTGCAAAGTGATCAGGCCGACCATAGTTGAAACTACAGCACTGGGTGCCGCGTATCTCGCCGGCCTGGCGGTCGGCTATTGGAAAACCGAGGATGAGATCAAAGAATTGTGGCAGGCCGATCGCGAATTTTTCCCTGCAATTGGCCAGCCTGACGTGGAAAAAGGAATTGCAGGTTGGAAAAGGGCCGTACATACCGCGCAGGCATGGAGCAAGGGACGAGAGCCAGGAACCGCACATTAAGAGTCAGGACAGTCCTGACCATACGCAATAAAAACATTTTGTCTCCTGATTCTTGACTCTTGGTTCTTTGATCTAAATCGATATATTTAAACTTATAAACCTAATTACAATGACTCCGTTGATGGCTGAATTTCTGGGAACCATGCTGCTCATCCTCCTGGGCGACGGCGTGGTGGCCAACGTAGTTTTAAATGATACCAAAGGCAACAACAGCGGCTGGATAGTGATCACCACAGCCTGGGGCTTAGCGGTATTTGTTGGCGTAACCGTAGCCGGGCCATACAGTGGCGCTCACCTTAACCCGGCAGTTACCATCGGCTTGGCCATCGCGGGAAAGTTCCCCTGGGCAAGCGCGCTATCATACATTGCCGCACAGTTGCTTGGCGCTATGGCGGGTAGTTTCCTGGTTTGGGTGATGTATTATAACCATTTCCAGCGAACCAACAACCCTGGCTTGGTATTGGCAGTGTTCTGCACCGGCCCTGCAGTACGCAACTACGTTTCCAACATCGCCAGCGAGATCATCGGTGCCTTTGTTCTGATCATCGGTGTACTTTACATTACGGGCGCGCAAATTACCCCAACCCAGACGCCTGTCGGTCTCGGTTCGGTGGGCGCTTTACCCATTGCGCTTTTCGTGTGGGTTATTGGCTTGTCGCTGGGCGGAACGACGGGCTACGCCATCAACCCGGCCCGCGACCTGGGGCCGCGTATCATGCACGCCATTTTGCCCATTAAAAGCAAAGGCACAAGCGACTGGGCATATGCCTGGATACCTGTTTTCGGACCTGTTATAGGTGCGGTTATTGCAGCATGCCTTTACCTGCAACTCCGCTGACCGCGTTTTCCCGGCTTACCGTACCGTGTCAATACCTTTTCTGTTACGTAAAACTACGCAATATCGTTGGCGTGTAGGCACTTATTCTCATTAAACTGGTCTGTAAATCAATGCCTTACAGAACATCCGGACCTGTTGCACGTAAAACAGCGGTTTTGCGTTGGCAACCAATAAGTTATTAATTTAGTACAAAAAACCCTAACAATCATCCTAAACATGGAAACACAAGAAAGAACTGCCCCCATTACCGGGCGCGAAGGTGCCGAAATCGATGTTAAAATAGCGGCCGAATGGACCAAAAATTACCGCGACCGGCATCCCGGCCAAACTATTTCGCAATTTTTTGGAATAGAACTGCTACAAAACTTACTTCAGCAGCCGGGCTGCATGGGTATTCGCATCTATTATGCCAATAGTGAGCCGGTAAACGATTGGCATTGTGCTATGATGGCCGACCCCAACTTTGCAAAAAATATGGCCGATGCCCACGGCCAGGACCACCTCATTCTTACGGGTGTAACCAAAGAAGGGCTTGACATGTTCCCCGGCGGCGCCAGGGGCGCCCACGAACTAAAGACTATGTCGGCCACCACCAGCGGCTCGACATCGGATAGCGGCGGCCTTTTAGTTGAACAGGCACATCCTTGTCCGGGTTCGGTGGGCTGTCCTCAAAATGCGCTTACGGGCAATTAAGATCAGTTATTATGTCGTTCGGGGCTGTGCTGGATTTGATCGCAACGTATTCGGGCTTGTTGCCGGTAATTGCATTTCTGTACAATTACCGGCATCTCGATGGCCTGATGAAGCTCATTTCAACGTTCCTTATCGTTTCAGCCTTGTTCGATATACTTTTAAGTCTTTCTTCAGACTGGGGTGTGGCCAACAACATGCCCGCTATACATGTTTACATTATCATCAACATCGTCTTTTTCGGCTTTATTTATTACAAGGCTTTTTTTGACGAGCGCCTGAAAAAAATCACCCTGGTACTAACCGGCATCGCCTTACTTCTGTGCCTCTATTTCGCTCAGCGACTGACGGAATACCCGTCGGCATCCAATACGGCATCTGGTATCGCATTTATCATTCTGGCGCTGCTTTATTTTTACCAATTGCTAACAAGGCAGGAATTTGTACATATCGAAAAACAAGGATTATTCTGGTTCAATGCAGCGGTGTTGTTCTATTTTTCCATTAATATTTTCCTGTTCATGCTTTTTCCGCTTCTACCTTTGCGCGACAGGCCTTCCTATTATATCATCAACAACATAACCAATATTATTGCTAACTTGCTTTATACAACCGCATTGCTTTGTCAGCCGCAGAAAACAGCGTAATACCCGTCCTTATTATAGGAACATTGGTAGTGGTGGTACTCATCACCGGCCTGTTTTTCTTTGTGATCATTTATCAGCGGAAAATGATCAAAAACCAGGTCGAGCTGCGCAGGATGCAGGACGTACAGCAGCAGGACTTGCTACAAGCCGTTATCGAAACCCAGGAAAGCGAACGTAAACGCCTTGCCGAGGACCTCCATGACAGCGTCGGCCAGGTGCTGTCGGCCATTAAACTTAAACTTCACCGCCTGGATAAGATCAACCGCGACGATAATACCGCCGAATTGCTTGCCGACACGCGTAAGCTGACAGACGAATGCATCCAGGAAATACGCAATATCATCCACAACGTTCTGCCGCCTGTACTGACAGATTTCGGCCTGATCGACGCGCTGCAGGCGCTATGCGTAAAAATGGATCAGAATACACCGATGCAAGTCGCCTTTATGAGAAAACTGGCGGACGAGCGCTTCCCTGCGGAAGTTGAACTGACACTTTACAGGATAGCGCAGGAGCTTTTCGGCAACGCCGTAAAACACTCCGAGGCTACCTCCATCCACGTGGAGCTGGCCCGGGAGAAACGTACACTGACCATGACCTTTCGCGATAACGGCAAGGGCTTCAACCTCGACAATGTCAAACACGGTTTCGGACTAAAAAATTTACAGAGCCGCGCGCAACTGGTCAATGGTAAGATCCACATTTACACCAAGCCTTTAAGCGGTACCCTCACTACGATTAACGTACCATTAACATAGTTTGCGCATTATTCCTTTATATTTATCTCAAATTCAATCCATATGAAGCCGATAAATCTTGCCATAGCCGATGACCATAAGATATTCAGAAACGGCCTCAAGGCCACACTGGAAGACTATCCCGACCTTAAACTTATTATCGAAGCCTCGAACGGTAAGGAACTGATCGGGCAGATGGCAACCCAGGTGCCCGATGTTGTGCTGATGGACATCAAAATGCCAGAAATGGACGGAATGCAAACCACGGCTTACCTGCGCGAGCACTTCGGGCAGGTTAAAGTGTTGACGCTTTCGATGCATAATGAAGACAAATATATCGTCGACATGATGAAGGCCGGCGCATCAGGCTACCTGCTCAAAAACGCCGAGCCGGAAGAGATCATCGAAGCCATAGCGACCGTTTACAACAAGGGATTTTATTTTAACGAACATCTGTCGGTTACCCTTATCAAGCAGTTGGTTGGACCCGGCAGCTATACCGAAAATCCGGGCCAGCAAAACATCGAACTCAACGACCGCGAGATCGAGATACTCAGGCTGGTTTGCCAGGAATATTCCAACCAGGAAATAGCTGATAAAATATTCTTAAGTGTCCGAACTGTAGAAGGTTACCGTGCACGCCTGTTCGAAAAGACCGGTTCCAAAAACCTTGTCGGATTGGTGATATTCGCGATAAAAAAAGGAATTATCAGTGTTTGATGATTTCGGGTGTCGGAATGTCAAAATGGAATCGCTCCCGGTTTCGCATTCAACATTTCGCAAATCGCATTACCTTTGTCTTATGGAACTTATCACCTGGATCGATTTTGAAAAGGTCGAATTACGCGTCGGCACCGTGCTTGAAGTACTCGATTTTCCCGAGGCCCGTAAACCTGCTTATAAAGTAAAGGCCGACTTCGGCCCTTTCGGCGTCAAATGGTCGAGCGCGCAGATCACCAAACATTACTCAAAACATCAGCTTGTCGGCAGGCAGATCGTCGGGGTGATCAATTTTCCAATAAAACAGATCGGCCCCTTCATGTCCGAATTCCTGATCACCGGTTTCCCGGACGAGCATGGTGATATTGTTTTAACGTCAGTCGAAAGAAAAGTCCCGAACGGCAGTAAATTAGCATGACGCGGTCTCATCCCAAACCTTTGCCAAGCGGGGACGGGCTTAAAAGAAATATTCTTAAAATTGTGCAATAAAAAGTCCCTTTCCTTTGGAGACAATTCAGGTGAGGCAAACAATATGCGCTACTACACTTTTGGCGACGAGCCAACGAATATATCGCCCGACGATTTTTTCATGAACGAGGCGCTGAAGGAAGCCAAACTGGCCCTGGCCGCTGATGAAATCCCCATCGGTGCGGTGGTGGTTTGCAAAGGGCAGATCATCGGCCGGGGGCATAACTTAACGGAACGGCTGAACGATGTCTCCGCCCACGCCGAAATGCAGGCGCTGACGGCGGCAGCAAATTTCCTCGGCGGAAAATACCTTAAGGACTGCACATTGTACGTTACGCTTGAACCGTGTGTGATGTGCGCCGGGGCGTGTTATTGGTTCCAGTTGAGCCGTATCGTTTTCGGGGCGTATGATACTAAGTTGGGTTTCGGCCGTTTGAATCAAAAGATCACACATCCCAAGACCCTGATAACCGGCGGAATCCGCGAAAATGAATGTGCCGAGTTGGTCAGGAGTTTTTTTAAAAGCAAGCGCAAGTAGTAGTCCATAGTCAATGGCCGATAGACCATGGCCAATTATTCAAATAAACAGATACCATGGACCATCGACTATGGTCTATGGACTTATAGCAAAAAGTTGACATTAATTAGAACAAATCTCATTGCCATGCCTTTATATTTGTGTCGACAACGATTCTTAACCTTTTAAAATAGTTCATTATGGCATTTACACTACCGGCATTGGCTTATGCGACCGATGCTTTGGAACCTCACATCGACAAAATGACGATGGAGATCCACCACGGAAAACACCACCAGGCTTATGTTACCAACCTGAATAAGGCCTTAGAGGGCAAGCCAGAAGCCGACGGCAGTATCGACGACATCATTAAAAATATCTCCAAATTCCCGATGGCGGTGCGCAATAATGGCGGCGGCCACTATAACCACTCGCTGTTCTGGACATGGCTTTCGCCAAGCGGCGGCGGCGAACCTTCGGGCGACCTGGCTAATGCAATAAACAGCACTTTCGGTTCGTTTGCCGATTTTAAAACCAAGTTGAACGAAGCAGGCGCTACCCGTTTTGGTTCGGGCTGGGCATGGCTCATCGTTACGCCGGACAAAAAACTGGCCGTTTGCTCTACCCCTAACCAGGACAACCCACTGATGGATATCGCGGAAGTAAAAGGCACACCGATATTCGGCGTCGACGTTTGGGAACACGCTTATTACCTGAAATACCAAAACCGCCGCCCGGATTACCTGGCTGCCATCTGGAACGTGATCAACTGGAACCACGTTGCTGAGTTGTACGGTAAAGCAATGTCTTAATAAACAGATTTAATCGTATAAACGGCAGGGTTTCCTGCCGTTTTTTGTTTGAATACATGCTTAATTTTCCTTGTCATGCTGAACATAGTGAAGCATCTATTGAGGGTTTACTTTCCTGAACGTGCACAAGAATACAATACGTGATAGATTCTTCGCTATACTCCTTTAGATTAGCATAATTAAATTTATTGGATTGAGAAGAAGCAGGGTAAACTAAGCAAGACGCTCTGAGCTAATG
>JAFDZK010000186.1 GCA_018267005.1 Bacteroidota bacterium | reverse complement strand
TGCGCACCGATGAATAAAATCTTCGGTTATATGCCAGGAAAATTTTTGAATCAGACTGCCTGGCAAAATCTGCCAGCCTCCTAAATTCGTCATACGAGGCCGCGCCTGGTTTCTCGAGCAAAATATATTTTACGCCGGCTTTTACCAGGCTTTCACAATTCTCCTTTAAAACATCTACTCCCGTTGCAACAATAGCATATTGCGGGATATTTTTTGTTTCCTGCAAAAAGGCAGCAATACCGCCGGTAACTGGCTTTACGCCTGTTTTTTTTTCAAAACTTGCGGCATTTTCGGACCCACGTCCTACTACAACGTAATGATGGTTTAAATACTGTAATACCTTTAGGTATTCAGCCGCCATATTGCCAGCTCCCACTATAAGTACATCGCGCTTCAGGTTATCGGGCATAATCTGTTATCTGGTTTTTGAATGATTTTATTGTACTGATTTAAAAAAATATCCAACAATTGCGTGTGCAACCGGCAGGATTCGCCATACTCTGTAAGAGCACATGTCCCGGTTTCTAATATTGAATCCGCAAAAATATTGGTTAACTGGCTTTGATATGGGATGTCAAAAAATACGGGCTCAACCGTTCGATCCCGAATTCCGGCATCAAGAACAATATAGTATCGCTCGCCTTCATTCACATGGATGGTTTTTTCAGCATCGGCAATGCAAATAGTTATTGGTTGACCCGGTTGATTTGTATCATTTATGTGGAAGGTATCACCGTTGTTGGTATTGCCGAAAACACTGCCCGAAAACTCAATATACCCCTCCCTCTTCGATGCCAATAATCCATCGCTTAGAATTGCCCTGTTAGCCGCGGGAACTGCCCCGCTCAGCATGGCGAAAAGATCGAGGAAATGGATGCTATTGCAGGCCAGGCCCCAGGCGCCTCCGGTGACCGAAAAGCTGACCGGAGCCTTTAACCGCTTTTTTATTTCATTATAGACACCGTACATTCGCCTCGGGCAATTTACCCAGGCTTTAATTTGCTTTCCTTTTAGGAGATCGGCAATTTCTGTGTATTGACTTAATTCGGGGAAAAGAAACTTCTCGAAAACAATATGCTTTACAACTATTTTGTCGAGCATTTTCTTCGTTACAGCCGACCTTATATTTGAATTGGTAGCAATAACCGCCAGCTCAATTTCAGTCCCAAAATCAAAGTCTTGGTGGTAAGTCACTTGTGCGGCATTACTTGCAACTTCCGCCCAGCTATTTTTTGCACGATCCAGGGCGGCCGGCTGAGGGTCGAGCACGAATATTTTTACGTTATTATTTAATTTGGCAAGGGCCTGTAAATGCCTGCAACCGAGGTTGCCGGTCCCAACAATAAGAATGTTTTTCATAATCAGGGTTACAATTATTAAATACAGGTCCAGCCGCCATCAACAACCAGGTTGTGGCCGGTAATATAGGCAGATTGATCTGATAGTAGAAAATGCGCCGCAGCAACAATATCCCCAGGCGTTCCCATTCGCCGCAAGGGCACTTTTTTATTATAGTTCTCGACAAATGATTTGGGCTGGTTATCAAAAATTCCGCCAGGGGATATGCAATTTACCCTGACCTGGAAAGGGCCGTAATACGCCGCCAGGTATCTTGATAAATTCACCAGCCCTCCTTTTATTGCGGAATATGCGACGGGCATCGTCATACTTGTACCGTCGTAAACAGAAAAATCCGGACCTACAATACCATATATCGATGACATATTGATCAAGGAACCAAAGCCCTGCGTTTTCATTTTTTCGAGTGCAATCTTACAGCACAAAAAATAGCCGTTCAAGTGCATATCAATATTGGCCCTCCAGGAATTGAAGGGTAACTCTTCCAATTTGCTTCCCCAATCGGCTGTACGCGGGTAGGCATTGTTAATCCAGCCGTCAATTCGCCCATATTTTGAAATTACTTTATCGCAGATTGACTGGATCGAGCTTTCATTCGTGATGTCGGCTATAAAATCATCATCGCGCTGATTGTCAAATCTGATGTCCACGCCAATGACAACGGCGCCTTCTGCAGCCAGTGAATCAGCCATTCCTTTTCCCAAAAGTCCGTTGCTGCCGGTCAAAACAATTATCTTATCTTTTACCGAGAACATGCTAATTATATTTACGAAAAACAGGTCTAATGACAGGCGAATGCAGAAAATCGTCCAAATTTCCATCCAGAGCGTTTCGGTACACAGTCAGTGCTTTTCGCACAGCAGATAGGGTAAGATCGAGTTCAGTATCCTGGTGTGAATAACAAATAGCTACATACGGCATCATTATTCCCTGCTTTATCATTTCCTGCGCGAACAGCGTACGCATAGGCAGGGAAACAGCATCATCCCTGTTTTTGGTTATATAATTAGGCGAGCAAGGCATTCCTTCAACATAAAATTGTTCACTAATACCGAGGTCATTTGCTATCGCATTCATACCCGAGATCAATTTTTCGCCATATTTCCAAAAATGATCGATCACGTTTTCACGCCTGAGTATGTCTATCGTCTTAATAAACGCGCCAAGTGCGCTCATTTCGGCTCCATGCGTGGTCGATGTCAGAAAAACGCGCTCGGCGCCTTCTTCAACAATGCCTCCTATCTTCATAATTTCCCTTTTACCGGCGAGAGCCGACACGGCAAAACCGTTAGCCATAGCCTTCCCAAACGTACATAGGTCGGGTTCTACCGCATAATAAGTTTGCGCACCTTGTATATGCCAGCGAAATCCGGTGATCATTTCGTCGATTATGAATACGGAATCGTGTTGCCTGCACAGCTCTTTTACCTTCTGCAGAAAATTATCTTTTGGGCCCACGGTGGTAGCGGCTTCCAGCATAACAGCCGCTATCTGGCCCGGGTGTTCGTCGAAAAGCTTTTTTAGAGATTCGATATTATTATAGTTAAAGTTCAGAGTCAACGTGCGCATTTCTTCAGGTATCCCTCTCTTCATCACTGTTGACCCGATAAACCAGTCATCGTATGAAAAGAAAGGATGTTCCACGGGTATAGCCACATATTTTTTGCCTGTGTAAGCCCTGGCAAGTTTTACCGCTGCAGATGTAACCGCTGACCCATGTTTTGCAAATTTCACCATATCTACGGAAGGTATCAGGCTAACCAACAATTCGGCAGCTTGAAGTTCAGTCATGGAAGCACGTGTCAGGTTGTTTCCTTTCAATATCTCCTTATAACAGGCATCGGCTATCTCTTTGTTGCCGTACCCAATGTTGACGGAGCGCAGTCCCATGCCATAGTCCAGATACTTGTTATTATCCGCATCATATACGTAAGCACCTTCGCCTCTAAGCAATATCGACGGCGCGTTGGACGGAAACTGGTCATCGCCGCGCGAATAGGTGTGAGCGCCGCCCGGGATCACATCGTGTAATCGTCTTGAATAGGTATCTTGCATAATAATAAATTAATCGTCCAATTGCTTTTTCTTATTAAAATTCTCCCAGTACTCTTCGCTGAGACTATCATTTAATTTATACCACTCATTTTTCAAAATGGTATCGATCAGTGCAGCATCATCAATGCGGATGATTTCATCTCCAATCCCCGCGATCACTTTTTCAAAAAAAACCGAGTCGTCAGGGTAATCGAGTGTCATACGTAGCTTATTACCCGATTCGTCTGCTTTTATATTGATGACTTCGTTTTTTTCCGCGTCGAAAATTTTTCCCCAGCCTGTTTCAAGTTTGTTTGATTTACTTTTTTCCAATGACTCTTTCAGAAAGCCCGTTTGATAACCGGAAACATTCATACCCAAGGGCAAACCCACGGTATGCGCAGCCATTGAATTTTGCAACAACTTGTTCATCACCTGCCGTGCTGCCTGGGTTGAGCATAATATATCGTCTCCGTCTATCGATATAATATTTTCGATTCCGTTTGCTTCTGCGCATTCCAAATGGCGCAAAGGTATATTTTCGTCCGAACCGTAGAATATTTCTATTGGAGTTCCTGAGAAAAATTCATCGAACTTCTTATTTTCTTGCCGGACTGACGTGGTAATGAAAATCTTCATACTTTTTGAGCCAATTTCCGGGCTGAACTCATGTGACAACCTTGCAGCAAGCCATTCAATAAAGCTACGGCCGTTTACTTGTATTAAATGCTTTTGGGCTAACCTGGTCGAACCAAGCCGGGCAGTGATGAATACTCCTGTCATTCGAATAATTTGATTTTATCATCCCGGTCTGACTGTTCTGCAGCGTAAAGCAGTTGCAGCACCCTATGATCGTGTTTAAGCGTATTTGGAAAAGGCGACCGGCCATCTGCCGCTTCCAGGAAAGCCGACATTTCATCAATATACATCTGCTCGGTTATATTTTTATTATATCCGGTTTGTGCTGACAGCATTTCGTATTTTAATTCAATCCAGCTATTAACTTCCGGGTCAAATATTTTAATCACATTATCATCCCAATTCCAATACAATTGCTTCTTATCGCCATTGATAACCAATCGCCTTGTTGCGTGCCTGGAAACTACATCGACAGACAAATTAAATATACTGCTCCCGTAATCCATCAGCAAATTATACGTGTCGTCAATATCTTCCGCGCCTTTTATTTGTACCGCATTCTTGTACATACCAGTTACCCGTTTAGGGAATCCAAGCATCATCGTAATCCAGGTAAGCTCGAAAGGCACAATCTCCCGGCCGCCGCCAGTAGCTTTATTTGAGACGTAATATTCGCTTACATGTTCGTAAGTATGCCAATCGGGCAGGTATTGCCCCGAATGGTAAAGAAAGTTTGATATCTTACCTAATTCGCCTGCTTTTACAATATTGCGTATCTTTTTTATGGCAGGATGAAAGTATAATGTGCATGATGGTGCCAGGCAAATATTTTTTTCGTCCGAACTTGCTATAATTTCATTAAAATCAGTATCGACTACGCTGGCTTCGATAAAGGCAGGTATTCCCATTTCTATAGCCTTCTTCATGTAAACATGATGCAAATCTGGTGGCAAGGATATAATCAAAGCCTGAAGCGGGTATTTCGCAGCTATAGTTTCAAAATCATCAAACGTTTTTACACCATATTTTTCAGAAGCCTCATTGCATCGGTCGGCACGTTTATCAAGTCCCAGTATATTTTTCTTTCCCAGCGCCAAAAGATTTCTTATCCTTCTTTTGCCCATTGAGCCTAACCCAACAATTAAGATGTGTTTATCCATGTTAAAATTTGATATATTCTATATCTGCCTGAGCCTGCCTGTAATCATCATGACGGCCAATGTCCAGCCAATAGCCTCTGAGAGGGTAAGATATTACGTTTTTACCCTCGGCTATCAGTGTTTCCATTAAATCGGTTGTATTAAAAAACGTATCCCTGGGTATCATGTCCAGGCATTCTTTTTTCATGAGATAAATGCCCCCGTTTGAATAATAAGTGTAAGTAGGCTTTTCTTTGAATGACCGCACATTGTCGCCGCTCATTTCAAGCACGGCATAAGGTACTTTTACGTCGTAGGGTATGGTAACAACCGAAAAGTCAGCATTCTTATTAATAAAATCAAGGAAGAAGTCTTCGTAATTCAAATTGGTCAGAATATCAGAGTTCATAACCAGCACATAATCGTGGGTATTTTCATTAACCCTGGCTGCTGCACCTATTGTACCGAGGGGCGCATCTTCCCATACGTATTGAATACTGACCCCTTTCGACTCTCCGTCCTTAAAATAATCCCTGATCTGTTCACCAAGGTATCTTAATGATATCCATAGGTCGCTGACTCCATAACCTGCCAGTTGGTCGACATTATGCTCGATAATCGGTTTATTACCGACAATAAGCAAAGGTTTGGGAACATTGTCAGTTAATGGCCGCAGTCTTTCTCCGCGTCCCCCCGCCATAATGATCGCATCGACAGGCAGGCATGACCTGTGGATACGGAAGTTGACTATGTTAATGATGCGATTATCAGCGTCAATAACGGGCACTATCCTGAAACCCCGCGTACGATAGTCGATAACCTCATGGATATTGTAATTTCCCCTTCTAAAAAACTTAGGATCTTTTTGAATAAACTCGACAACCACGTTATCCAGTCCCAAACCCCTTAATAAACCTCGTCGGATATCGCCGTCTGTCAGCGAACCAATCAGTCTTTCCCCGTCATCGGTGACGAACAAAATCCCGTCAAGGCCTAACATATTCAATTTATTCAATGCCTCTTTAATATTGGCACTTTCATGAATCAAATGCTTTTTATAATTATTCATTACCGGCTAATTACTGAATATGTTATGCTATAGATATTAATTTATCTATAATTTTATCAACTGCTCCACCCTTGAAATATATGTTCTTAAAACTTTCTCGCTTCAAACTTTCAATATGGGCAAGAGCATTCAATATTTCTCCTTTATCGTAGGCTACATCAAAAACATTGTCGCCATGGAGTCTGCCTTTTTGCCTGTCACCGAGATTGATGACATATTTATTAAAAGATGCGGCCTCTATTATACCGCTGGAGGTATTCCCTATCATCAATTTCACGCCGTTTATGCAGGTGAAATAGCTTTGAGTACCGAAATTTTCTATTAGTTTGATCTTTCCCGGATCGTTTTCGCCTAACGCCTTAAATAAGTTTCGGTATTGACTGCCGTGTGTATCAGTATTCGGCATAGTGATGATTAACTGGTAGTAATCCTTCAATACGTTTATCACTGATTTGACCACCTCCAGGTAAGTGGCGTTTTCGGAAGCATTGACCGTTTCGGGGTGGATTGTTATTAAAATGGATGGCATTGACAGATCGATGCTCCATTTGTCCAAAAATTCCTTTGTTGTCAACAGTTTTAAATGCCGGAGATTGTCCAGGCTAAGTGCACCCGTTACAACCACATCCTTATTATTGGATTGCTCTCCAAGAATTGCTTTTACCCGGTCGGCAAAAACGTCGGCTGATACAAAATGCAGTTGTGACGCCAGCGTTATACAGTGCCTGAAGGTATTGTCGATTGCGCCAAGTGTAGTTTCACCGCCGTGGATATGCGCAAACCTGACTCCAAAACTTAGGCCCGCCATTACAGCTGCAAACATCTCGTAACGGTCGCCCAGGCAAAAAACCCAGTCGAACTGCGACGCATGATCTGACCAGAAACCGGCAAATTTGATCATGGTTAAACCAATTGACGTAGCGACTGACTCCTCGTCGTCAGTTAGTAAAACAGACCTGATCTCATAATCGACCTTGAAACCATCTTTTCTAATCTCGTCAACCGTATAACCATGATACGCCGAAAGATGAGAGCCAAAAGCTATGATACTTAAATGAAAGGAAGGGTGCTCATTTAAGGCTATAATAAGCGGCTTATAAATACCGTAATCGGCTCTCGAACTTGTCAGGATCGCTACTCTCATGATAGGTCGGACCAGGTTAATTGGTGACTTGCCTGAAGATCCTTGTTAACCTTCAGCCCGATGACTTTTTCTATATCAAAAGGAGAAATTCCGTTACCGGGTCTTAACATAATCAGGCTATCTTTTGTTATTTCGCTTCCCTTGTTAAGGGCATATTTAAGATGTATGCTTTTTCGCGCTATTTTTATATTTTTTCGTTCCGATTCGCTGGGCTGTTTCATGCCAGTGCCGGCCATGGCCAGTTCAACATTCCGGATAGCCGATATCATGCTTTTAAGTTCCACCGGATCCAACGAGGCCTTATGGTCGGGGCCTTCCATGTTTTTATCGAGCGTAAAATGCTTTTCAATTACTGTGGCGCCCAAGGCAACCGCGGCTATAGG
This sequence comes from Bacteroidota bacterium, assembly GCA_018267005.1. Taxonomy (GTDB): domain Bacteria; phylum Bacteroidota; class Bacteroidia; order Sphingobacteriales; family Sphingobacteriaceae; genus Mucilaginibacter. The sequence continues at coordinate 1,181 of JAFDZK010000186.1, read as the reverse complement.
TATTTCGATACCGAGCGTATGATCGGAATAACCAACCTGTACGCCAAATGCCGCCCCGATCGTCTTCATGGCATTAAGATTTACATCTTTCATCGGCGTTGGGTATTCTGTGTTGCAATGAAGAACCTGGATCTTTTTTATGCTTATGCCGTTGTCGGTAAACAAATTTATTGCCGCTTCAATGTCGCCCAAAGTGGCCATGCCCGTCGAAAGCACGACGGGTTTGTTTTTGGAGGCTATGTGTTTCAGGTACGGATAATTGGTGATTTCGCCGGAAGGTATTTTAAAAAAATCCATGCCCAGCTCATCCAAAAAATCGATGCTTTCCTCATCAAATCCTGTAGAAAGAAATTTAATACCGTTCTTTTCTGCATATTCCTTTAGCTGGTAATGTTCATCCTCGCCTATCTCTAGCTTTTTTAACATTTCGAACTGAGAGTTGTCACTGCTTTTCAAATTGGCGGACTGGTATTGGGCCTTAGGTGCCGACTTTGTAACTAATTTAGCTGCCTTAAAGGTTTGAAACTTTACGTAATCTGCCCCCGCCTGCTTTGCTGCATCGATAAGCCTGAAGGCATTTTCCAGACTCCCATTGTGATTTACTCCAGCTTCAGCAATAATCAATGTTCTCATTACGATATTCTCTTTAATGGAGATCCGGCGTAGGTACCCGGCTCTTTGATATCTTTTATCAGCAAACTGCCGGCTCCGATGATCACCTTATCAGTGATCCTGACGCCGTTAGAGATAACAGCCCCGCTGCCCACAAAACATTCATCCCCAACAATCACATCGCCGTTGATGAGGCAGCCTGTCGAGATATGAGTCTGGTTGCCAATTTGCGCGTCATGCTCTATCACAGCATTGGTATTAATAATACAATTAGAGCCAATTTTAGCGCCCGCATTTACTACAGCCTGGTGATGAATAATGGTTCCTTCGCCGATATTTACATATTTTGAAACAGCCGCAGATGGCGACACCACCGTTGCTATTTTTGCATTTCTATTTTTCAAATGAAAAAATAACCGCTTGCGCACTTCTGCCGATTTGATCTGCCCAACAGTAATAAAAAAATAATTGTCCGCAAGCAGTTGGTCGATACTATTATCATTCCCGATAACCGGAATATTTAATACTGAACCGTTCATCTTCTTTTCATCCAGAATTCCTTTGATATA
>JAFDZK010000185.1 GCA_018267005.1 Bacteroidota bacterium | reverse complement strand
TTGATTAGCGCGATGGCTGCATCCAATTGCTTGAATAAGTCTGTATAAATAGCAGGGCCTTTGTCATAGACAGGAAAGGTGATCTTGGACAACTGAAACGCCTGGGTATAAGGCACATCGTTGTAATTATCAACAAGATGGCTGAAACCATAGGCCTTCATGATCATTGCGATCGCCTGGTAATAGGCCTGCGTTGGGTCCTTGGCAGCTATTTGCTGCAAGTTGTCATAGTTTGTCAGGTTTGAATACCAGTCGTTCCAATCACCCTGGAAACTGGTGTTGGTGATCTGGTACTGATTGATCGTCTGGTTAGGCACATAGTTACCGCTGGTAGTCCAGTAACCAGCCCAGACGCCGTATTCCGTATAATCGCCCGCTACGATAGCCGCCGAAGCGTTTAATGCGGCCGACAGGCTAAGCGCCGGCGTTGTGACCGAAGGAGTATTGGGGTTGGTCTCCAAACTCAAATAGTCCTTTTTACAACCGGACACGCCGGCCATAAAAAAAGCTGCTATGATTGATATATATTTTTTCATCTCTTTATTTCAATTAAAACGTTAACTTAAGGTCAGCGCCAAATATCCTTGTACCGGGCAACTCATTCGCATTGTTCACACCTATCAGGTTTGAATCCGCGCCGGCGTTGGAAAATTCAGGGTCGGTCCAAATATTGCTCTTCGGCACCCAGATGAACAGGTTTCGGCCGGTAAGCGCGAATGTAGCACCCTTGATAAATTTGGTCTGCTTGATGAACTGGTCGAGTTTAAATGCAAGGTCGATTTCCCTTAACTTCCAGAATGCGCCGCTGGTTACGAAAGGCGACTGGGTGCTGGAAAACGCTGAGCCCTGCCAGAAACCATAGTTGCCGTTCTTTACAGCTACATTTGTGTTAGGAACATATACGCCGGGCGAGGTTTGTATAACCGAATTAGGGTAAACAAACGCTGAACGGCCTGCTTCAGCAGTCAGAGCGGATGAGCCTGCAAAAACCATTGTACCGCCGAGTCCGTTATAGACTACGTCGCCGCCGCGATATTCGAATACGGCTGCCAGGCTAACGAACTTGTAGCTCAGGTTAGGTTGTATACCCACGATATATTCGGGGGTCACCCTGCCTTCGGTGTTCAGTTTGGTTTGATCGGTAGCCGGGTAACCGGTTTGCGCGTCAACAACTACGCGCCCCTGCGGATCGCGAACAAAGTCGGTAACTTCAAGCAGCGGGAAAGGCTTGCCTACTTCCGCATACAGGTTATTACCCAAAGACAGCGAATTGGTGCCTGGTATCAGCGATATAACCTTCGACTCGTTTTTAGATGCATTAACCGTCAAAGAGAATCCGAAATGGTTCTTCGCCTGGGTCAGGATCTGTCCGGTTACGGAAAGTTCCTGTCCGGATGATTGGGTCTCGCCGATGTTGATCAGCTCCGAGTAAAATCCGGTAGTGATGGATGTGCCGATAGGCAGAGTCTGGTTCCTGTCGTGCTGAATATAATAAGTATAATTAACGTCTAAACGGTTGTCGAAGAAGGCCAATTCAGTACCAACTTCAAGTTCCTTTGTTAATTCAGGCTTCAGCGTAGGGCTGTAATTTTGAGTATTTTGATTTACGCCGAATAATGATCCGTAAGGGAAGCCAGGGGCTACGACATATATATTGTTAATCGTATACGGGCCCACGTTAATGTTACCCACCTGGCTTAACTCGCCGTAAATCTTGGCGTAGCTTAATACTTTGTTATCTCTTAATGCCGGGATAGCGTCGGTAGGTACGAAAGCTAACTTAACCGAAGGATAGTTGAACGAGCGTTCAGCTTTTGAAAGACGTGAGTCCTGCTCGTTACGGAAGGTCGCTTCCAGGGTCGCCCAACCTTTGTAGCTGATATCCAAATCGGCAAAGTAGGCGATCTGCCTGATCTTGGCTTCGTATTCGTTTGCTTGTATCAGGCCGCCGATGTAATTGATATTATACAGGCCGGGTATAGCAAGCTGGTTGCTGCCGGTTTGCTGGTCCTTTAAATAATTCTGGAAAATAGAATTACCCAGGATCAGGTTTGTCTTAAAATCGTGGAAAAACGTGTGATGGAAGTTCAAAACAGCGTCACCTTCAATACGATTATACCCGTCGCCCCCAATCGTATGAGCTGACGTTCCGTCACCAAACTGATAAACGTCATATACCGATCCTAAAGCTTTTCCGGTGCCTGTAAATCCCGACGGAACGTTGCTGGCGCTCCAGTAATCGCTCAGGCCGTAAGGTGTAAAGTCAACCTCGTCTTTAGTTATTCTTTCCTGGTAAATACCGAAGTTATTTGAAACCTGGTAGCTTGCAGTTAACCAATCGGTAGGATCCAATTGCAGTTTCAACTGAGACAGTACCACATCCCGCTCGTAATTGTCGCGCGTATGCTGCAGTATCCAGTACGGGTTGATGGCATAAGCATCATAAAAGTTGCTTGCATTTGCTATATCCGAGTTGGAGTTAGAGTAATTTTTGATAGGCAAAAATGCGGGCCATTGCAATATAGACGAGTATAAGTCATTTGCGCCTGCATTGGTTACAAAGCTTCCGGGAACGCCGCCGAAAGGATTAACATTGTTAAAACCGTTGGTTCCGGTTACGTCATTGGAGTTGGACAGGTAAGTGCTGACATTGGTTTTGGTATATCCAACAGAATAGTCCAGCGAGAAGATACCGTAAGTGCGGTGGCCCCTGACGCTGAAAGCATCTTTTATGTTCTTATCGTCGGGTACTACCGTAGTACGGTATGCGTTCTGAGCCGACATAAAGAATGAGTTCTTCGAGTCGCCCTGCTGATAAGAAATATTATTCTGCTCGGTTAAACCTGTCTGGAAGAATTGCTGAACCGGATTTTTGGACAGGGCCGAATATTTGGCGGTGATCACCTTGCCGTTGGCGCTGTCCAAAGGTGCGCCTACCTGAACGGTCGAACCATCGAACGGAGGGCCGTACAACTGGTTTTCGTAAGGCACATAGTTTGAAAACCCTGTCAGCGGGTCGGTATAAGGGGCAGGTTCGCCGCCGTACATACCGTAGCCGCTCTGCAGTTTGGGGAAGAAAGCTACTTTCTCAAGCTGGAAAGAGTTTTCATACTGGATGATAGGCTTTCCGTCTGTCGTACCTCTTTTGGTGGTGATCAATATAGCGCCGTTCGAAGCCTGCGAACCATATAGCGCTGCCGCGCCGGCACCCTTAAGGATCGTAACATCGGCAATATCACCCGGGTTGATCGAACCGATGGTTTGACCGGGGACAGGCACTCCGTCCAACACGATCAGCGCCGAGTTGTTACCTTCCAGTGAACGGTAACCGCGCAGGTTGATGGTAATGTTCGGGTCAACGCCGTTGTTAAGCGTGTAAATGCCCAGGCCGGCAACCTTGCCCGTTAGACCCTGTGCAACGTTCGTTACGTTGGTTTGGGTTAATTCTTTAGGCGTAATAGTAGCGGCTGAGTAACCTAACTCCTTCGAAGAGTGCTTGATACCCAAGGCGCCGGTTACCACAACTTCACCAATCTCCGTCGATGAAGACACCAGCACAACATTAATCGTGCTGCGGCTGCCTACTGCGATGGTTTGAGAAGTGTATCCGACAAAGGATACTACAATGGAGCCGCCGGCTGGAACGCTTAAGGAATATTTACCTTCAGCGTTGGTTTGCGTACCAATCGTGGTCCCTTTTACTTTTACTGTTACTCCCGGGAGGGGCAGGCCGTCGTCTTTGGCCGTAACCGTACCAGTAATCGTACGGTTTTGTGCAAATACCTGTGTCACGCACAACATCAGGAAACACAAACTTACTAGTAGAAGTTTTTTCATTTCGTTAATAATAAGATCAGTTAATAGTTAATTGAAGATAAAAGTAGTGTTACATTATTAAAAAGTCAAATAAAATCTTACAAAAACATCTTTTTTTCTAAAAAAACAGGCTATAACGAAAAAAAATAAATAATTTCAGTACTATGTATTGCATAATACAATTTAAAACATATATCTTTGTGATATGATTGTCGAGAATACACAAACCCAAATGCGGAAAGGTGTTTTGGAATATTGCATACTTTCCATTATAGCAAAGGGCGAAATATACGCGTCGGACATAATTGCCGAGCTGAAGAAAGCCCAACTGCTGGTAGTTGAGGGAACTTTGTACCCCCTTTTAACAAGATTAAAAAATAACGGCCTGCTCAGCTACAACTGGGTCGAGTCAACTTCCGGGCCGCCCAGAAAATATTATGTGCTGTCGGAAGAGGGCAGGAAAGTTTTGGAGCAGTTGGACAAAACATGGGAGGAACTGGCGTTTGCCGTGCAAACATCGATTGGAGAAAGGAAGCCGAAAACATGAAGTGAATGGTGAATGGTGAATACGAAAAGGGATCATAAACTATTGACTATTGACTATTGACTATTGACCTAATGACTCAATGACCTAATGACAATAAAATTTTAAAAGATCATGAACAAAACAATTATCATCAACATAAACGGCATCGTGTTCCACATTGAAGAGGATGCTTACGAGATACTTAAAAATTACATGACGGACGTAAAACGTCATTTTATGAATTCGGCCGACAGCCTGGAGATAACCACGGACATCGAGAACCGTATCGCCGAAATGTTCAACGAGTTGCTCGCCCGCGATAACAAGCAGGTAATTATAGAGCAAGACGTTAACGAAGTCATCGGCCAGATGGGCACGGTGGCCGACTTCGAAAGATCGGAGCAGGATACCGAGGCTTCTTTTACGGACACCTATTATAATACGGGCGCTACGCGCCGCCTGTTCCGTGACCCGGACGACAGGCTTGTTGCCGGGGTATGCGCGGGCATTGCCAATTACTTTGATATCAATCCGGCATGGATACGCCTGGCTTTCACGCTGATCGTTCTTGCCGGCGGCGCGGGCCTTATACTATATATTATATTATGGGCGGTGGTACCCAAGGCTGTAACCCGTGCCGACCGCATGGCCATGAAGGGTGAAAAGCAAAACCTGGAGGGCTTCAGGCGTAACTTTGAGCAGGAGATGGCGGGCATGCGGCAAAACCTGTCGAATTTTCATAACGAAGCGAGGCCGTTTGTTTACAAGGCCCGGGATTTTGCCGGCGACTTTTTCGACCACCTCGGCAATTTTATGAGAGGCGCGGGCAAGGTGATACTTAAACTTATAGGTATATGTATACTAATATGCTGTTTCGGATCGCTGGTGTTTTTTATAGTGGGCTTTATCACCTTGCTCAGTATCGGGCATTTCGAGCCGTTTCACGATCTGCCATACGACCTGCTGCAGCACCACCATGCTGGCATAATCTATACTTCGGCATTTCTTATAGCCGCGATCCCGTTGCTCAGCATTATTATGCTGGTGTTTAAGGGCATATTTAAAGTAGGTGATGTAAGCCGCTCGACCGGCACGACGGCGCTGGTTATATGGTTATGCGCGATCGGCGTATTTGTATACCATATAGTAGGTATCGCTACGGAATTCCGTTCGTCGGCAAGCTACTCGGAAACGATCAGCCTGAAGCCAGCCAAAAATAATACCTATTATTTACGAATGAACGACCTGAAGTACTTTACAGCCGAGGACAGCGCCCGGCTGGATATTAAAAACCTGCCGTCAAACATGCAGATCACGGACGATGAGGATAATGATTTTGATCACTACCATCAGCGCATAAGCCTGAGTATCGAGAAAAGCGATGTGCCTCAGCCTGTACTGGTCGAACAGTATCATGCAAGGGGACGCGATTATGACGACGCCCTCGTTAATTCGCGCAATATCAAGTATATGTTCACCCAACAGGATAGCTTGCTGAAATTTGACGAGCGCTTCTACGCGAGGAATAACAATAATGAATTATGGCACGACGAGGACGTCTCTCTTACGCTGAAACTACCCTTAAATGCTAAGGTTATCGTCGACAACAGCATGGAAAGAATTTCAGGCATTAACTTATACGATTGCAACGAGCTAAATAAGCGCGAACCCGATAAGGTGCATGACGCGACCTTTATTATGACCGACAACGGCCTGCAGTGCAAGGTAGACACCTTAGTAACCGATACTATAATCAGAAAACATTTGTCCGGCGATACGGCAAAGATCAAATTGAAATAAATAAGGATGTCATGAGCGGCTCCTGGTATGAAGCCGTTCATGACCCCCTTCATCAACTAACTAATTATGACGATGAAAATGCCTTCGACATATATAAGCCTGGTACTGCTTTGCGGCGGACTGGCGTTTTATATCTACACGCATCGGAGCATCGCCAAATCCGGGCCCGCAAGTCCGGCGGTCAAAGAAATACGGCCGGTCGTCAAAAGAATTTTACCGGCCGGCCTTCCGGTAGTTCCTTTGAATAAAAATTATAACAATGAAAAGGAACTATTGCAGGCCAGGCTGACAAAAACCGGATTTTCGTTTTTCAGGGACGTGATATGCCATGTCGTGCCCGCATTAAAGACGGTCAAGTAAAATTCACCGACAAAAAGCAGGCACTTACCCGGATAAATATCACTCCTGACCGAAAAACTCAAAATCCTCTGTAACCATTGGCGCCTAACATGCATCTTAATACAAACAATAACTGATCGCTAAGGCGTAATAATAAGCCCGGTTTTCTGAAGGTTTAAAAAAAGAAGAGACCCTCATTTAATTGGATTGCTATTGCCTCAGCATTGAATACAAAACGAAACTATATGATAACATCTTTCTAAAACCAACCTAAGCTGAACTGGCAGCCGTTTTAACCAGGCAACCAAAATTTATTGAATAACCAAAAAAGAACAAAAAATCTTTAACGGGCATGTTATTGCCCCAATTTTTAACCGACATGAAACCAACACTACATAAAATATATTATACCCTGCTGCTATTTTTTGCTGCAGCAGGAGCCGCAATGGGCCAAACAACCGCGCAAACCGGGCATATTTCGGGCTCACTCCTCGATGAACAGGGTAAGCCTATGATGTATGCGACGGTAAGCCTGATGAATGCGCAAGACTCGGCGGTAGTTAAGGGCGCCATCAGTAACGAACAGGGCATTTATACCTTTGACCATGTTAAAAGCGGCAAGTACATGGTACGGGCAAACAGCATTGGCTACGAGAAAGCTTTCAGTCAGCCCTTTTCGGTTAGCCAAAGCAAAGAGGATGTAGACCTGCCGCAATTGAGCATGAAACCGAACGCCCATAACCTGGGCAGCGTGACCGTTACTGCCGCCAAGCCGCTGATAGAACATAAAACGGACCGCGTGGTGATGAATGTGGAGAACAGCGTGCTTGCGGCCGGCAACTCGGCAATGGACATACTGGAGCGCGCTCCGGGCGTAAGCGTAGATAAGGACGACAACATCAGCCTGAAAGGAAAACAGGGCGTTACCGTGATGATCAACGATAAACTGACTTACCTGACCGCCGCGCAGTTGGCGACCCTGCTGCGTTCAACCGACGGGAATACCATACAGTCTATCGAGATCATTTCCAATCCTTCGGCCAAGTACGATGCGGCTGGCAATTCGGGCATTATCAATATCAAGCTGAAAAAGAACAAACAAACCGGTACAAACGGCAGCTTAACCACAGGTGTAGCCTATGGCGCGTACTGGAAGGATAACCAAACCCTGCAATTAAATCACAAAGACGGTAACCTGAATGTATTCGGTTCATTCAGCCATAATGACAACAAGCGCATACAGGACATAGGGATCAAACGGGTTATTACCGACACCACAGGTGCGGTGACTTATTTCAGGCAAACAGCGCCAATTATCGAATCGGACCACAATAACAGCTACCGTTTCGGCGCTGACTATGATCTTTCGTCTAAAAACACGATTGGCTTTGTGATCAACGGCTATTTCAATTCAGAGCATGATGGCATAAATAACCACACGTATATCGGTCCGAATTTTACGCAGGCCGATTCGACCCTGCACACCGTATCGTCAATGCGCCAGACCTATAATAACTTTGCCGTCAACCTGAATGATACCTATAAAATAGATACTGCCGGTCAACAATTAGGCATCGACCTCGATTACTCGAAATTCAACAACAATGCGCTATCCCAATATGTAACCGATTATTTTTTTGCCGATGGGACCGCTCAGCACCCGCAGTCGTTCCTGGGTAACCTCACGCCGTCGGTTATCGATATTCATACAGCTAAAGCCGACTATAGCAAACCGCTTACCAAATCGCTGAAAATGGAAGCCGGTGTTAAGTTGAGCGATGTAAAAACCGATAATAACCTGACCGAAAAAACGGTTGAAACTGACCCTTACATCAGTACCAACCATTTTATTTATGATGAAAAGATAGATGCCGGCTATATCAACTTCAATAAAGATTTTAAAAATTACTCGGTACAGGCAGGATTAAGAGCCGAATATACCCGGTCAGAGGCAAATGGCGACTCGGCCAACGTAATTTCCAACATACCAAGACATTACCTTGATTTTTTTCCCAGCGTATTCATCAATCATACGATAAACGACAAAAACGAGATCAACTTCTCCTATAGCCGTCGTATTGACAGGCCCCAATATGATAACTTGAACCCTTTTGTTTTTCATATCGACCCCTATACTTATCAAAAGGGTAACCCGTACTTGCAGCCTCAATACACCAATAACTTTGAGTTGAACTATACCTATAATAAGAGTATGACTTTAACATTAGGATATAGCCGCACCACCAACGTAATTACCGAAGTACCCGGCACTGACCCGGCGACTAAAGTATCCTTTATCACCCAGGCCAACTTGCAGATACAAAATGCCTGGAATGTTAACCTATACGCACCATATACCATTACCAGGTGGTGGGAAGGCAATATAAACGCTACTGCTTTTTACCTCGGATTTAAATCAAATGGGCTGGAAGGCGGTAACCTGGACCGCGGGCAGGTGGCTTACAATC
>JAFDZK010000184.1 GCA_018267005.1 Bacteroidota bacterium | reverse complement strand
GAAAAGAGTATCCGCGATATCGATAAGATTGGTAAAGAGGTTAAGGAACTGAGCTGGGATTATAAAACCGCCAAAGCCGACCTGGCTTATAAAAGCACTTTGTCCGAAGTGGCAAAAAGGGCCGATACGCTTGGCTTAAAGGAGGCGATCAATCCGCCGCAAAAAATAAAGACGGACGACCAGAAAGATGGGAATTAGGACCAACATATTGCTGCGTGTTTACATCGCGTTCGGGCTGATACTGATTTTTGCCGGAGCCGTTGTGATTCAGCTTTGCCGCGTGCAATTTGTACAGGGATCTAAATGGAAGGCTATGTCAAAAGCCATGACGACTGAGTACCAGAATGTGGAAGCGGCGCGCGGCAATATTTTTGCCGACGATGGCAGCCTGCTCGCTACTTCGGTGCCTGAGTACGAATTGCACATGGACATGCTGGCCGGGGGAATAGCCGATGATAAAGTCTTTTATGAAAAGGTCGATTCGCTGGCTGCCAGCCTTTCTCATTTTTTTGGCGACCGGACGCCACGCGAATATTCGCGGATGTTGCGCGACGCCCGGCGGGACAGCGACCGGTATCAATTGATCCGCCGCAAGGTAACTTACCAGGAGTTAAAGCAAATACGCACGTTCCCCATCTTTAATATGGGTAAATACAAAGGCGGCCTGATAGCGATAGAGCAAAATAAACGCGTACTACCTTTCAGGGACCTGGCGCAAAGGACTATTGGCTACGAAAATGACAATGCTACCAACGCGGCAGGAAAGCCTGTTGCCGTCGGTCTGGAAGGCGCTTATGCCGATTACATAAACGGCGAAAATGGCAAGCGACTGATGCAGCGTATAGCTGGAGGGGTGTGGATGCCTGTAAACGGAGGCCAGGAGGAGATCGCTCCCAAAGACGGCGCGGATATTATTTCGACCATCGACGTGAATTTGCAGGATGTAGCCCAGGCCGCTTTAAAAAAGGAAATGATAACCAGCCAGGCCGACCATGGTTGTGTGGTGCTGATGGAAGTGGCGACAGGCGAGATTAAGGCGATCGCCAATTTCACCAGGACAAAAAACGGCGATTATGAAGAGCGGATGAACTACGCAATAAGTGAGGCTGCTGAGCCGGGCTCGACCTTCAAGCTGGCTAGCTACATGACCTTGCTGGAGCAGCATAAGATCGATACCAGTACTAAGATCAACGTGGAAGGCGGCAAGCTACACGTAATTCCCGGCAACGAAAAATATACGGTTACCGATGCTGAACTGGGCGAGAATTATGTGATATCAGCCAAAAAGGCATTCGAGGAGTCATCGAACGTGGCGGCAGCCAAATTTGTTTACGACCATTTTAAAGATGACCCGAGCGACTTTACCGATGCGCTTTATAGTTATCATTTAAACGACAGGCTCGATCTGCAAATACCCGGCGAGGGCAGGCCGCTCATTAAAACACCGAAATCAAAAAGCTGGAGCAAGCTTACGCTGCCCCAAATGGCTTATGGTTATGAAGAAAAGCTGACGCCGTTGCAAATGCTCTGTTTTTACAATGCCGTGGCGAATGATGGTAAAATGATCGCACCGATCTTTGTGAAGGAAATACGCCGCTTGAATAACACGGTTGAGCGTTTCCAGGCCAGGACGATCAACGATAAAATATGTTCGGACAGGACGCTGGGTTTGGTACGGGGCATGCTGGAAGGCGTGGTTCAGGAGGGCACGGGTAAAACCTATATAAAAAATCCCCTCTATACCGTTGCCGGTAAAACCGGTACTGCGCAGATAGCGAATGGCAAACATGGTTATGGGGAAACCAAAAAGCACCAGGCTTCATTCTGTGGTTATTTCCCCGCCGATCATCCTAAATACTCGATGATCGTGGTGGTCAACGATCCAAAAGGTGAATACCTGGCCGCAAAGATTGCGGGGCCGGTGTTTAGGGCCATTGCCGACCGTGTTTATGCGAGCGACCTGGAAATAAATCAAAGCACCCCGATCAGGTTTGTGGGTAATACACAAATGCCCAAAACCAAAGCCGGAAATCGCAAAGCCATACAGGAAGTATACAGCAAGTTAAATATTAAGCCATTGTATGCGTCCAATGCCGCAAGCGTGGACACTACCGGCGGCGTTGCTTTTGAGGAAACCGAATACAAGCGGGGCACCGTGCCATCGGTAATGGGTATGGGACTGAGCGATGCTGTATATGTGCTGGGAAATGCGGGTTACAAGGTAGTGGCGCGCGGAAGCGGGGCGGTGGTCAAACAATCGGTAACCGGCGGAAGTATCATTCCTAAGGGGGCTAAAATAACGATAGAACTGGAATGAAGTATTTGAGTGAGATATTAGATGGATTGGCATTTACGGAGCTCCAGGGCAGCGCCGATATGGAGATCAGCGCAATTGTTTTCGATTCGCGCAAAGTAGTGACCGGTTGCCTGTTCGTGGCTGTAAAGGGTGAGCACGTTGACGGTCATGACTATATTGAACAAGCGGTTGCCAATGGTGCGATTGCAGTCATCTGCGAAGAGCTTCCTGCGCATGTAACCGGCGAGGTTGACTTTTTTATGGTGGCGAACTCAGCGACAGCGCTGGGCAAAGTCGCCGCCAACTTTTACGACAATCCTTCAAAAAAGCTGAAGCTTGTCGGCGTAACCGGAACAAATGGCAAAACAACCATAGCCACGTTGCTTTACAAACTATTCCGCGACCTCGGGTATAAGTGCGGATTGCTTTCAACGGTCGAGAACCAGGTAAACGGCCAGGTTGTAATGGCTACACATACCACGCCCGACCCGGTGCAGGTGAATATGTTGCTGCATGACATGGTTGAAAAAGGCTGCGATTATTGTTTTATGGAGGTAAGTTCGCACGCTGTCGTACAGCACAGGATCGAAGGCCTGAAATTCGCAGGGGCTGTCTTTTCGAACCTGACGCACGATCATCTCGATTACCACAAAACTTTTGAAGCCTACCGGGATGCCAAAAAAGCCTTTTTTGATGGCTTACCCAAAAACGCATTCGCACTAACCAACCTCGATGATAAGAACGGAATGGTGATGCTGCAAAATACCGCCGCCCATAAAAAGACTTACGGGTTGAAGAGCATGGCCGATTACCGCGCGAAGATCATAGAGAACCAGTTTACGGGATTGCTGCTGAATATCGACGGAGAGGAAGTCTGGTTCAAACTGGTAGGATCGTTCAATGCATACAACCTCCTGGCTGTTTACGCCGCAGCGATGCTGTTGGAACAAGACAAGGCTAAGGTGCTCACAAGCCTGAGCAAGCTATCGGGCGCGGAAGGGCGATTTGACTATGTAACGGCGCCAGGCGGCATTATCGGCATTGTAGATTATGCCCATACGCCCGATGCTGTACAAAATGTGCTAAGCACGATCAGGGATGTGCGCAAAGGCAAGGAAAAGGTGATTACCGTATTGGGCTGCGGCGGCGACAGGGACAAAACCAAACGGCCGGTTATGGCGCATGTTGCCTGCGAATGGAGCGACAAAGTCATCCTGACGTCTGATAATCCGCGTTCGGAGGATCCTGCCCAGATCATCAAAGACATGGAAAAAGGAGTGGATGCCAGGTATAAAAAGCAGGTTATGAGTATCGTCGACCGCCGGGAGGCTATTAAAACCGCCGTTAACTTGGCTCAACCCGGCGATATAGTGCTGGTGGCGGGGAAAGGTCACGAGAAGTACCAGGAAATAAAAGGTGTGCGCAACCACTTTGACGATAAGGAAGAATTGCAGGCCATTTTCAAACTGATGGAGTAAAGCCATATGCTGTACTATTTATTTAACTATTTAGAGAAAAATTACAGCATTCCGGGGGCCGGGGTGTTTCAGTACATCACGTTCCGCATGGCCATGGCCGTTATTTTTTCGCTAATTGTCACGACGGTTTACGGCCGCCGGCTAATAGACTATTTGCGTTTTAAGCAGGTGGGCGAAACCATCCGAAACCTGGGCCTGGAAGGGCAAATGCAAAAAGCAGGCACCCCAACTATGGGTGGTGTCATTATCATTCTCGGTATCCTAATACCAACTTTGTTGTTTGCCAAGCTGGGGAATGTATATGTGGTCCTGATGCTGATCACTACCGTATGGCTCGGCGCTATCGGCTTTCTCGACGACTACATCAAGGTTTTTAAGAAGAATAAGGAGGGGCTTGCGGGTAAGTTTAAAATCTTCGGGCAAGTAGGGCTGGCGCTGATAATTGGCTTAACGATGTACAGCAACTCGGATATTATGATCAGCCAGGAAGTGAAGCCGCCGATCACCATCGACGCGCCGGTGGAATTCCACATGAAGGGTAACAAGCCTGTTTACACTCAGAATATCCATTCAACCAAAACGACGATGCCCTTTTATAAGAACAACGAGTTTGATTATGCCAAAGTGCTTACCGTTTTCGGGAAAGGATTTGAAAAGTACGGATTGGTTGTCTTTATGTTATGCGTCATCGTCATCATCACTTTTATATCCAATGGCGCCAATATAACTGATGGTATCGATGGCCTGGCCACGGGTACTTCGGCTATTATCGGCGTTACCCTGGCTATCCTGGCGTACGTGTCCGGTAACACGGTGATCGCCGATTACCTGAACATCATGTACATACCCGACTCGGGCGAGATGGTGGTTTTTGCAGGTGCGTTTGTCGGCGCATGTGTAGGATTTCTGTGGTATAATTCGTACCCGGCACAGGTGTTTATGGGCGATACCGGCAGTTTGACTATTGGCGGCATCATCGCTGTGTTCGCCATTATGATACGTAAGGAACTATTGCTGCCGGTGCTGTGCGGGATTTTTGTGGTCGAGAATTTATCGGTTATCATGCAGGTGTCGTGGTTTAAATACACGAAGAAGAAAACCGGTGAAGGCAAGAGGATATTCCTGATGGCCCCGCTGCATCATCATTTCCAGAAGAAGGGATTTCATGAAGCGAAGATCGTAACGCGCTTCTGGATCATCGGCATTTTGCTGGCGATAGTAACAATAGTGACGCTGAAGCTGAGGTAAAAGGCGAAAGGATAAAGGTAGAAGGTCATGACGTATGAGAATGACTTAATGACCGAATGATATAATGACAAAAAGATAATCGGTGTAATCATAAATGAAATCGGTGGAATCAAACACAAAAATACTGGTTGTTCTCGGTGCCGGCGAAAGTGGTACCGGTGCGGCTTACCTGGCTAAAAAGGCTGGGTACGATGTTTTTGTGTCTGACTTTGGGGCCATCGCAGACGATCATAAAAAGCAACTAACCGATTGGAACATCCGCTTTGAAGAAAATCAGCATACCGAAGAAGAAATATTAAAAGCGAACGAAGTGGTTAAAAGCCCGGGAATACCCGGAAAGGCGCCGATCGTGAAAAAGCTGAGAGAAAAAGGTGTCCCGGTAATATCCGAGATCGAGTTCGCCGGAAGATACACCAATGCCAATATCATAGGCATTACCGGTTCCAACGGGAAGACGACTACAACCAGTCTCACTTACGCTATCCTTAAGAAAGCGGGGTTGAACGTAGGTCTGGCCGGGAATATAGGTAACAGCTTTGCTTACCAGGTGGCGACAGAACAATTCGACCACTATGTACTGGAACTGAGCAGTTTTATGCTGGACGATATGTACCGTTTCCGGGTGAATATCGCGGTGCTGCTGAATATCACACCCGACCATTTGGACAGATACGATTACAAGTTGGAGAATTACGCGGCGTCGAAGTTCCGGATCACTCAAAATCAGACCGCGGACGACTATTTCATCTATTGCGAAGACGACCCGGAAACCATGAAGGTTATGGTTGACAAAAACATAGAAGCGCAGCGGCTGCCCTTCTCAATTAAAAAAAAACTTTCGTCGGGAGCATATCTCGACCAGGACCATATAATTATAAACACAATTAAAGGACAATTTCAAATGTCGATCAACGAGCTCGCCCTGCAGGGCAAACACAACATCTACAATTCCATGGCCGCGGGCATCGTCGCGCGTGTGCTGGAGATTCGTAATGACACCATACGTGAGAGTATGGAAAACTTCAGAAGCATCGAGCACAGGCTCGAATTCGTAGCTAAGATCTCCGGTATCAGTTTTATTAACGATTCCAAGGCCACCAATGTCAACTCGACCTGGTATGCTTTGGAAAGCATGACCACCGATGTGGTCCTCATCCTGGGCGGCGTCGACAAAGGCAACGATTACAGTATGCTGAATGAGCTCGTAAAGCAGAAAGTAAAAGCCATTGTATGCCTGGGTAAGGACAACCGCCGGATACACGACGCATTTGAAGATATGGTCGAGGTTATTGTAAATACATTTTCTGCGCAGGAAGCCGTGCAGGTAGCCTATCACCTGGCAAAAAAAGGCGATACGGTGCTATTATCGCCGGCTTGCGCCAGCTTCGACCTGTTTAAAAACTACGAAGACCGGGGGCGGCAATTTAAGCAGGCTGTTAAAGAGTTGTAGTGGTTGTAATAGTTCAAGTAGTTAAAAGACTAACGACAATATAGAATCGGTGAAATCATAACCAAATCGGTGTAATCAGAGCTAATGAACAGGATATTAAATAATACGAAAGGCGACCGCTGGATATGGCTCATCGTGATACTGCTTTCGGCAATTTCGCTGCTGGCTGTTTACAGTTCCACAGGTACGCTGGCCTATAAGAGGGGAGTAGGTGTCGAGTCGATACTGATGAAGCACCTTGCGATGGTAGTGGGCGGTATTGTTTTAATGTATGTCTCTCACAAACTGGATTATCGCTATTATGCCGGCATATCCAAGCTGCTGATGATCATTACGATCCCGCTGTTGCTGTATACATTGGCCTTTGGCTCGCATATCAATAACGCCAGTCGTTGGATTGCCATACCGGGAACCGGTTTTAGTTTCCAAACGTCCGACCTGGCAAAATTGGCCCTCATCACCTACCTGGCGCGTACCTTATCGCGCAAACAGGAAAATATAAAGGATGTCAAGGAGTCATTTATTCCCATTATGGGCGCTGTTTGTGTGGTTTTTATACTCATAGCCCTTGCCAATCTTTCAACCGCACTGATGTTGTTCGGCGTGAGTATTTTACTGCTCATCATTGGACGTATCAGTATTAAACAGATCGCCGTCACGTGTCTTGCGGGAGCCGTTTTATTAGTCGGTGTCGTTTTCCTTGGCCCGCGTCGTGCTGTCTACAAGTCGCGTATGCATACCTTTTTACACCACGACAAGGCCAGCGGGGATAAGGCTTTTCAATCGGATCATGCCAAAATAGCAATAGCAACCGGTGGAATATTTGGAAAAGGCCCCGGCAACAGCGTCGAGCGAAATTATTTGCCGGAATCCTATTCGGACGAGATATACGCTATCATCGTTGAAGAGTACGGCTTGCTGGGCGGAATAGCACTGATCGGTATTTACCTGTTCCTCCTTTACCGGTGTATTAAGATCGTAACCAAAGCGCCTAAAGCATTCGGCGCGTTGCTGGCTGCCGGTTTAAGCTTTAGTTTGACGATACAGGCGTTTGCAAATATGGCTGTGGCTGTGGGATTAGGGCCGGTAACAGGTGTCCCATTGCCGTTGGTGAGTATGGGCGGAACGTCGATACTTTTTACCAGTGTTGCGTTCGGTATTATCCTGTCGGTAAGCAGGGATATTGATGAGCCGAAGAAAGTGGTGGTAGGCGAGATTCGGGAGGTGGCGGTTGTTTAAATTAAGTTCGGAAGTCGGAAAGACAGCAAGTCCGGAAGATTTAGAGTTTAGAAGTTAGATTTTAGGATTTCAAACATGGCAAAGAGAGTGATCATCAGTGGTGGGGGAACCGGGGGGCACATTTTCCCGGCTATTGCTATTGCCAATGCTTTGAAACGGGTTGATCCGTCGACCGAGATATTGTTTGTGGGTGCAAAAGGGCGGATGGAGATGGAGCGCGTCCCGGCGGCGGGTTACGAGATCATCGGGTTGAATGTACAGGGTATCCAGCGGAAATCGATCCTGAAAAACCTGTTGTTCCCGTTCAGGCTACTGGGCAGCGTGCTAAAATCGATGAGCATAATCAATCAGTTCAAGCCTGATGCCGCAGTGGGTGTGGGGGGCTATGCGTCCGGGCCTTTATTATATGCGGCATCATGGAAAAAAATACCCTATTTGATACAGGAACAAAATTCATTTGCGGGTATCACCAACAAGAAATTAGGGAAAAAAGCCGCCAAAATATGTGTGGCTTTCGACGGTATGGAGCAGTTTTTTCCGATCGAAAAGATCATCAAAACAGGTAACCCGGTTCGCAAGGATTCAGTGGATATTAAAGGCAAACGTGAACAGGCGTTGAAGGAATTTAAGCTGTCGGCCGATAAAAAGACCATCCTGGTAACGGGCGGAAGCCTGGGAGCGCGTACGCTGAACGAAAGTGTCCTGGAGGGATTGAGCGATATCGAAAAATCAGGCGTTCAATTATTATGGCAAACGGGAAAGTTTTATTATGGCGGAATAAAGGATACGCTGGGAACAAACATCCACGGGAATGTCCGCGTGCTGGAGTTCTTAACCCGGATGGACCTGGCTTATGCAGTTGCGGACGTGATCATATCCCGGGCGGGCGCCGGAACTATCGCCGAGCTATGCGTGGTGGGCAAACCGGTAATCCTGGTGCCTTCGCCGAACGTAGCCGAAGATCACCAGACTAAAAATGCGCAGAGCCTGCTAAAAGAAAATGCCTGCGAATACATTCCCGATAGGGAAGCTGTACAAAAATTAGTGCCGGCTGCGCTGGAACTATTAAAGGACGAGCACAAACAAAAAACATTGGGCAGCAACATCAGCAAACTGGCGCTTCCCGATGCGGACGAAGTGATTGCAAAAGAAGTTTTTAAAATAGCTAGATAGATGTATAAATATGCAAGTGTGCGGGTGTGCAAATGGTAAAATGATAAAGACTATGGACCATCGACCATGGACCATGGA